>CANEWV010000052.1 GCA_947442905.1 Chitinophagaceae bacterium
AAGGAGTTTCAGTAACAGCAGGTGCTGTACTGTCAGCAGTTGCTTCTTTGTTTTCAGCTGAGTTACATGCTACGAAAGCTACTACAGCTAAGATTGCGAATACTTTTTTCATTTTTTTTGGGTTTTTGTTTGAATGAATGTGTTTATTAATACAAGAAGGGGTAAAAAGGTAACCCACGAACCCCATTTTTTTTTGAAAAAAAATATTTCGAGCTATATTGGGTTACTTTTATACCCTAAAGCGTATTAAAAGCAGTATTTAGTGAAATCTACGAGTAACGAACAAGTATTATTAAAGGGGCTGGCAGCCAATGACTCTGTTATTATTGAACAACTCTATAAAGAGAACTTCAGCACCATACAGGCGTTCATTTTGGCAAATAATGGCTCTTATGACGATGCAAAAGACGTTTTTCAGGAAGCAATGATCACCCTCTATGAAAAAGCACAATCGGGCTCATTTGTTTTAACCTGTCAAATTAAAACATACGTATACTCGGTATGTCGTAGACTATGGCTCAAAAAACTGCAACAACTTGGTCGCTTTTCGCACCCAGTTGACAATTTGGAAGAAACCATATCTGTGGATGATGACCTCGAAGAACACGCTAAACACGACGCCGCCTTTGCTATTATGGATCGAGCACTCAAAAGCTTAGGCGAACCTTGTAAAAGTCTATTAGAAGGTTACTACCTTCAAAAAATGGACATGCAAGCTTTGGCATCGGAATTTGGTTATACCAACTCCGACAATGCCAAAAACCAGAAGTATAAATGTCTAATGCGCCTTAAAAAATTGTTTTTTGCGCAATACAATATCGGAGAGTAAGTAACACAGAATACCTAAAAATGGAAGATTTAATATTATTAGAAACCATCGAAAAGTACCTGAGCAACCAAATGGATGCACAGGAAAAAACGGCTTTTGAGTTGGTTCGTAAAAATACACCCGAAATTGACCAAATGGTGGTAGAGCACGCCATGCTACTACAGCAAATGGATCAGTATAGTATGGTTAAATCTATCAAACTAACACTTGCTCAAACACACCAAAATTTATTAGAGCATGGCGAGATTTCAAATACAATTGAGGTTTCAGAAGGTGGAAAAGTGATTCAATTATTTAACAAGTATAAAAGAGTGGCATCTATTGCTGCCTCTTTGGGTGGCGTAATTGCTTTATTTATCAGTGGACTTGCTCTATATCTTTCTCCAGCTAGCCACAACAGTCAAATCCAACAGTTAAGCAATGATATCGCGGCCATTAAAAAGAGTCAGCAATACCAAGGCAAACTTATTAACGAGGTAAAAAGTAAATTACCAGCTGGCGTAAAATTTATTAGTGGTGGTTCTGGATTTTTAATTGACGGCAAGGGTTTTATTGTTACCAATGCGCACGTTATTAAAGGAACAGGTGCTATCGTTGTTGATAATACAGGCAAAGAATATGTTGCCGAAATAGCCTTACTAGATAAAGTAAAAGATTTAGCTATATTAAAAATCAACGACCCGGATTTTACGTCAAAAAAATCGCTTCCTTACTCTATTCGTAAATCAACCACCGATTTGGGTGAAGAAATATTTACACTTGGCTATCCAAGAAATGAAATTGTGTATGGTACTGGTTACTTAAGTGCCCGAAGTGGTTACGAAGGAGATTCACTCTCCTATCAATTGCAAATGAGTGCCAACCCTGGTAACTCGGGCGCACCGGTATTTGATAATGCTGGGGAAGTTATTGGTGTATTAAGCACTAGAGAAGCGCAATTAGAGGGTGTTGTATTTGCACTTAAGTCAAATAATATCTTCAAAGTAGTTAATGATTATAATACTTCTAACGAAGGCGGTAAAGATATAAAAATATCTACCCGCTCAAATATTAGCAGGATGTCACGCAAAAACCAAATTGCAACACTTGAGTCATGCGTTTATTATGTAAAGTCTTTTGATAAATAAGCAAATCAAACGCTTACTTTTCTATCCCCATAAATTATTAGGATACAAACCCTTTTCTACTAAATTGGAAATGCTAGTTTGTACAACAGGCGCGTCTTCTTTGTAGGTTACACCAAACCAACTTGCAGAAGTAGTACCCACTTTTACATTGCCTAATTTAGCATTTACAAAATGTTTGGTAACAGAAGGTAAGAAAAATTCAGATTTTAGTTCCATGCCCTGTGTATCTAAAAATCTAGAAAATTCAGATTCGCATAATGCTACAAAACTTGCTGGGTAACATAAAAAGTTCATGCTAACAATGGTATCAGATGTTAATGGAAAAAACTGATCATTGTCTTCATACACAATAATCCCTTCTTCGTTTTTAAATATTTTAGTACGCTCATTGATATCTAGTAAATTGCCGCTAGCATCTACACTACAAACACCTCTACTCACCGTACCATTGTCACTTAATGTTTTTCCTAATTCATACCCAATAATGGAATAGGTATGATCATTGCACTGGTTGTTTAAAAATACTGCTGCTTGCACAAATGCATCTTTACCGTAAAAGTCATCGGCATTAATAACTGCAAATGGTTCATTTAGTTTTCCTTTGCAGCAAAGTACAGCATGCGCAGTACCCCAAGGTTTTACACGCTCAGGTGTTACGCTTTTACCTTCTGTAAATGCAGCTAAATGCTGGTAAACATATTCGGTCGTAATTTTACCTTGTAATTTGGGTTCAAAAATTGACTTAAATTGCTCACTAAACTCTTCTCTTATAATAAAAACTATTTTACCAAAACCTGCTTCAATTGCATCATAAATTGAATAATCCATGATAGTTTCGCCACAAGGTCCAAAAGACTGAATTTGTTTCATGCTACCGTAACGGCTTGCCATACCGGCTGCAAGGATCACTAAAGTTGGTTTCATAAGAGAATATTAAGGGCTGCGAAGCTAAATCATTCTTTAAAATTGTAGACATATATTACAAATGAATATTAATAATATTTATATACAAAATATCCCTTCGTTCTGTAATAACACACTAGCTATCAGTATATTAAGAGCCGATTTAATAGACCCCGTGGTAAGTGGTAATAAATGGTTCAAGCTACAATATTATGTGCTTGACGCTATTACAGCTGGTAAATCAACCCTGGCCACTTTTGGAGGACCCTATTCCAATCATATTGTAGCCACATCAAAATATGGCGCTAGCATGGGTTTACAAACAGTAGGATTTATTAGAGGTGAAAAGCCACCAACGCTCTCACCTACCCTAACCGATGCCATGGAAAATGGCATGACCCTCCATTTTATTTCGAGAGCAGATTTTTTAGACCCAAAAAAAATCATGGAGGAAAACAAGCACGCAAGTTGGGCATGGATACCAGAAGGTGGTTATGGAATAAAGGGTGCCGAAGGCGCTAGTTCTCTTTTGACAATTAAAAACACCCAAGGTTTTGACACCATTATTTGCGCAGTAGGAACAGGGACCATGATGGCAGGAATCATTAAAGCAGCAGCACCACATCAAAAAATAATAGGGATAAGTGTACTAAAAAATAATTTTTCTATTGACACAGAAATAAACGCATTATTGACCACAGAGGAATCTAAAAAGAATTTTGAAGTCATACATGGTTATGATTTTGGCGGATATGCAAAACATACACCAGCACTTATCAAATACATGAATGAATGCTATAACAATATGGACCTTCCGCTAGATTTTGTATACACAGCAAAACTACTATACGCGGCCCAAGACCTTGCTACCAAAGGGAAATTTGAACCTTCCTCAAAAATACTACTGATACATTCGGGCGGACTACAAGGCAACCGTTCCTTTAAAAAAGGAACTTTAATCTATTAAAGTAGCACCAAAAATTTGCTCAAAATTTTGTTTGACTAAATCTTTTACTTCCTGTATGGGCACTGCACGACCTAGTTCTTTTTGCAAAGACGTAACCTGTTTATCAGGTATACCGCATGGCACAATATTATTAAAATAAGCTAAATCGGTATTTACGTTTAAGGCAAATCCATGCATCGTAATCCACCTACTACACTTAATACCCATCGCACAAATTTTGCGCGCTAATTTTTTATTATCAGGATCTAACCAAACGCCCGTTTCACCAGCACTCCTTCCTGCCTCAACACCATAATGCGCCAGTGTTTGTATAATCACTTCTTCTAAACTACGGAGGTACCAACCAAGGTCGGTTTTAAATTTTTCCAAATCTAAAATGGGATAACCCACAAGTTGCTCTGGTCCATGAAAAGTAATATCACCGCCTCTATTGATATGAAAATAGTCGATACCATTGGCCTCCATAAAGGCAGTGGTCATAAGCACATTGGCTGCATTGCCATTTTTACCCAATGTATATACCGGTGGATGCTCTACAAATAACAAATGATTTTTGGTAGGCCACTCGGTTACTGGAATTTCATTTTGACCCCGGTAACTGGCTTTAATAGCCGAATTCTCACTCAATAAAGACTCTTGGTAAGCCCAAACCTCTTTGTATTTGCGATTACCCAAGTCCTCAAAAAAAACTTCCTGCTGCATTGCACAAAAGTAGGAAGGTTTGGGGCTATTTTTGCAACAATGGAACCGGATATTGATTTATTTAATGAAGAAGGCGGAGAAACCCTCTACGAAAGAAAAACCTTTGTCATAGACAAGGGGCAAGAACCGTTTCGCATAGACAAGTGGGTTCAAACACATATGGAAGGGGCCACCAGAAGCAAAGTTCAACAAAGTATAGAAGCCGGTTTTTTAACGGTTAACGGTAAAAATATTAAAAGCAACTATAAGGTAAGACCCGGAGACGAGATATTAATCATGAGTTTGGTGAATCCAGAAACACATGCATTAAAACTTGAAGATATTCCGCTTAATATTGTATTTGAAGATGACGCCATCATGGTTATTAATAAACCTGCTAATATGGTGGTTCATCCGGGCGTTGGAAATTATACGGGAACACTTTTAAATGGTGTGGCTTATTATTTGCAACAACAAAATCCAAACATCGATGAACAATCATTGCCACGTTTTGGTCTTGTACACCGCATCGATAAAAACACAACGGGATTAATAGTGCTTGCAAAAACAGCCGAAGGAGCCGCACATCTAGCCAAACAATTTTTTAACCATACTGTAGAAAGAAAATACACCGCGCTTGTTTGGGGCGATGTCATCGAAGACAGTGGAACCATTGAAGCACATATTGCGCGCCACAAACAAAACCGAAAAACATTCGACGCTTACCCAGAAGGGGATATAGGTAAACACGCTATTACCCATTATACTGTTTTAGAAAGATTCAATTATGTTACACTAATTAGTTGTGTACTAGAAACCGGCCGAACACATCAAATACGGGTTCACTTAAAACATATTGGTCATACTTTATTTAATGACCTCGAATACGGAGGAGACCGTATTTTAAAAGGAACCATTTATACCAAATACAAACAGTTCGTAGACAATTGTTTTGATGCATGTGCTAGGTGCGCACTACATGCTACCACACTTGGCTTTGTACATCCAACCACCAACGAATTCATAAAATTTGAAGCGCCTATCCCATCAGATATGCATGCGGCCGTTGAGAAATGGAGAGGGTATATACAAAATAAAACACGCACCGAATAGTGCGTGTTTTATAAAAGATTGCTATTATAATTTTATTTTTTCTACTTTTTTGCTTTAGATGCCGCCGCTTTTTGCAAAGCTTCTAATTTTGCAACGTACAAACTTCGGCCGTGTGTACCTAAAATAATTTCATTGTCACGTGGATGAATTACAATGTCATGAACAGGCACACTTGCAGGTAAACCCTTATTCCACATCATAGAGCTATTGCCTCCATCTGTACTTACATATAGACCGCCATCTGTACCAACATATAAAACGTTTTCGTTGGCAACATCTTCTTTAATAACGTTTACAGGCTCTACCGGAAGGTCTTTCATGATTTGTTTCCATGTGGCTCCATAATCATCAGAACGGTATACATAGGCGTTAAAATGGTCATTACGGTAGCCGTTTAAGGTCACATACACTCTTGCTTCATTAAAAGCACTCGCTACTACCCTGCTTACATACAATCCCTTTGGTAATCCTTTATTCAATAATGAAAAAGTATAACCGCCATCTTTAGTGACTTGAACATGACCATCATCAGAACCTACATAAACAAGTCCAAATTTAATAGGGCTTTCACTCATGGTTGCTAAAGTTCCAAAAGGGACGTCTCCTTGTGCAGGATTGGAAGTTAAATCTGCACTAAGCGTCACTAAACTATCACCTCTGTTCAATGAACGGTGGAATTTATTACTTCCATAATAAAATACATCTTGGTTGTGTCTACTCAACAATATAGGTGTTTGCCAGTTGTAACGTAGCGCTGTTTCACCTAAATCGCGAGAAGGTCTTACCGATTTTCTTTCTTTGGTTACTAAATTTTGACGAGAATAGGCACCAAATTGAGAACCACTATAAATAGTTTTATTGTCTCTGAAATCTACTTGTACTTGCATACCATCACCTCCATTAATTCCTGTAAATGGATTATGACCACTATCATACCAATCATAATTTTCTTTGTTCATACTTGAACCATACCATGTGCCATTGTCTTGAAGTCCTCCATAAACATTATATGGCTTGGCCATATCAACTGCAATATTGTAAAATTGTCCAACAGCCGGTGTATTGGCTTTAAACCAATGTTCCCCATCATCATAGGTAATATTACAACCACCATCATTTCCAATAATCATGTGGCTATCATGCTTTCCATTCATCCAAACAAAGTGATGATCTGCGTGTACATTTTCTTTACCAATTTCTTTAAATGTTTTACCGCCATCGGTACTTAAAACAACACCTACACCCGTTAATGCGATTTTATTATCGTTGGTTGGGCTCACAAATACTTTTCCAAAATAATAGCCATAGGTACTATAAATACCAATGGTTTTATCATGTGTTTTTTTCCAGCTCGCACCACCATCATCGCTACGGTATAATGCTGCACCATAAATTGGCGTTTCAAAAAGCGCTGTATTGGCATCATATAAATAATCCCAAATACAAGTATGCGCCAAGGCTCCATTTTTTACAGCCTCTTTAATACCCGCAGCCGAATACTTAGTAGGCATTTGATTACGTGGTGAGCGAACAAATGCGTTTAACTTTTTATCATCGAGTGCAGCAAATTGTTCTTTACTTAAATCTTTGAAATCCCTTAACACATACCTTGTTGTATCGGTGGTGTTTTTTAAATCCGTTTCAGGTTGGTGGAAATTATTATCTACAACAGCAAATACAGTATTAGGGTTTTGTGGATATACCGCTAATCCAATTCTTCCTACACCATCACCATTTGGAAATCCAGAACTTGTCGTATTAACCTGTTTCCAAGTATTACCACCGTCTGTACTTTTATAAATACCACTGGTTTTACCTGACTCTTCAAAGTTAGAAGCCGTTCTAGTTTTGTACCACATAGCAGCATATAAAATAGATGGATTTTTGCTATCGATATCAATATCTACAGCGCCCGTGTTTGCATCTACATATAATGTTTGATTCCAGTTTTTTCCCCCATCGGTAGTTTTATAAACACCACGTTCTTTATTAGGTGAATACAAGTGACCGAGAGCAGCAACCCAAGCCGTATTGGGCTCCTTTTCATCAATCACAATTTTTCCTATGTGATGGCTTTCCGGAAGTCCAAGGTAATCCCAAGACTTACCACCATTGCTAGATTTATAAACACCAATACCAGCATAGGATGATCTACTACTATTTACTTCACCCGTACCAACCCATATGATATTACTTTTCCAATTAACTGCTATCGCTCCAATGGTTAATATAGCTTCTGAATCAAATACGGGTGTAAAACTTTGACCATTGTTAATGGTATGCCATAAACCACCTGTTGCATACGCTACATAAAAATTAGTGGGATCATCTGGGTTAACAGCCATATCAACAACCCTTCCACTCATAACGCTAGGTCCAATATTTCTAAAGGCCGTTCCATTAATGGTCGAAGCTTCCAACAATTTTTTACGCTGTTCGATAGCGGACAATCTTTCTGAAGCAGTCGTAGGCTTGATTTGTGCGTTGCTAAACATTGCGAATGTTAGCAAAAGGCAAAAACTGAGTATTTTTCTCATAGTGGTACTTATAATTTGTATTTTTAAGTGATTAAATGTAAGAAAATGCGCCTTCTTTTTACCCTTTTTTCTCTACTATTTTACATCAGCGTAATTGCTCAGTGTAAGACCTTTAAAATCACGTCCAAAGGTGATACGATCAATTGCACAGAGGCGAGTGGTGCAAAAAGAGGTAAATGGAAGATTGAAGCCCCTCCATTAAGAGGTGAAAAAGGCTATATTGAAGAAGGTGTATTTGTAAACGATAAAAAAGAAGGTACTTGGCGCCGATTTAATTTAATGGGCGACCC
>CANEWV010000053.1 GCA_947442905.1 Chitinophagaceae bacterium
CTCACCACTTAATTGACGCGCTTCACTATCATTTACCATCAATACATCCACAAGGCTAATGGTGTGTAATAAATCATCCATCATAATTTCCATCCAAAAGTTCATGGTATCCATGACGATAAGCTTTGGACGGTTTTTCAATTGCTTGATCACGCTGCTTTGTACGCTAGGCACTAAATTACCAAGCATCAAAAATTCGCAGTCCTGAAAACTATCTGGCACAACAGGCACAAAGTTTTCTAACACATTTAATTGTGTTTCGAGGGTGTCACGTGAATTCATATCCATGTGGTAACGACCGCTCCAGAAAAATGTTTTTTCGTCTTTTTTGATTTGAACACCTTCTAAATCTACTCCACGTGCAGTTAATGCAGCAAGTTCCGATTCTGGAAAATCACCACCCACTACAGAAATTTGTTTTACAGGCGTAAAATTAGAAGCACACCAGGCAATATAAGTACCCGCGCCACCAATAATTCTATCACTTTTTCCAAAAGGTGTTTCGATTGCATCAAAGGCCATCGAACCTACTACAACTAAAGACATATTTTTTGATTTATTACGGGTGCGAAAATAGGCTATTTAGGTGCAAAAGGGGGCAAAAGGCAATATTTTGAGGCTAAATTGTAAAAACTAACGATAAAAACTAATAACTTAGCATAAACCGCTAACATACGTTAGTGAAAATACTCCCCTATGGCAAGAATTAAAACTGAAAAAAACACGACCCGTAAAGACGTAATCGTTAGTAAAGCCGCTATTTTATTTAGAGAAAAAGGCTTTAAAGCAGCCAGCATGCGTGACCTCGCCGAATCGGTGGGCGTAGAAGCAGCGAGCTTGTACAATCATATTAAGTCTAAAACAGAGCTACTACACGAGCTATGTTTTAGTGTCGCCAACCGTTTTTTACAAAAGCTTGACGAAATAGAATCGGAACCAATCCCTGCTATTCAAAAAATTGAAAAGATATTACGCTTCCATATTGTGGAAATGGTCAATAATTATGAAGAAGTGTATGTGAGCGATAGAGAATGGAAACATTTAAACGATCCTTACCTTTCTAATTTTCAAAACCAGCGCCGCATTTATCGCAAGCGCCTTGCAGCGATTATTGAAACGGGTATTAAAAACAAAGAGATCAAACCTATTGATGCGCCAACAGCAGTGCTCATTTTGTTGCACGCCATTAGTGGTATCGAAAGCTGGCACCGTTCTAAACAAAAAATTACGGCAGCCGCATTAGAAGAAAATATGGTAACCATTTTAGTAGGCGGGTTAACCGTATAACCTTGTACCTTTGTACTCTAACAAAATACGTGTTGCACGAAAATAGTGTCTGAAAGAAATAATTTTATTGACTACATCCGAATTTTTTGCCGCAGCGGCCATGGTGGCGCTGGTGCTAGACACCTTATGCGCAATAAACTCACTGCAAAAGGTGGCCCCGATGGTGGTGATGGCGGCAGAGGCGGGCATATTATTTTAAAAGGCAACGCACAGCTATGGACGCTGCTTCACATGCGCTATTTTAAAAACGTATTAGCGGAAAACGGTGAAGGTGGAAGCAAAAATAATTGTACCGGTCATGATGGAAAAGATATCATACTTGAAGTTCCATTAGGCACACTAGCAAAAGATGAAGAAACTGGCAATGTAGAAGCTGAAATTTTACACGACGGTCAAGAAATTATTTGGTTAAAAGGCGGAAGAGGCGGACTGGGTAATAGCAATTTTGCAACCCCTACCAACCAAGTGCCTGAGCACGCTCAACCTGGAGAAGAAGGATCTGAAGGGTATAAATATTTAGAACTAAAAGTACTTGCAGATGTAGGACTTGTTGGATTTCCAAACGCCGGAAAATCAACTTTGCTATCATCTATAACAGCAGCTACCCCAAAAATTGCCAACTACGCATTTACCACTTTAACGCCACAACTTGGCATGGTGGAATATAGAGATTCACGTTCTTTTTGTATCGCCGATTTACCCGGTATTATTGAAGGTGCCGCCGAAGGAAAAGGCCTAGGGCACAGGTTTTTAAGGCATATTGAGCGCAATGCCATTTTACTTTTTATGATCCCCGCAGATAGCGATGACCATAAAAAAGAATTTGACATTTTGCGCAACGAATTAGAGCAGTACAACCCTGATATGCTTCAAAAAGATTTTATCATTGCGATTAGCAAATCTGATATGCTAGACGATGAATTAAAAGAAGCGATTTCAAAAGAACTTCCAAAAAATGTACCACACGTATTTATATCTTCTGTGACCAATACAGGATTAAGTGCGCTGAAAGATTTGTTGTGGGATACACTTAATAAATAAATATTTGCATAAAAAAAGGCCTCCGCTTGCGGAGGCCTTTTTAGTATAAGACTATTTAGTTTTACCCGTTAGATCTTGATGCGTTTTTACGATCATTCTCATCTAAATGCGTTTTACGCATTCTTACAGATTTAGGTGTTACTTCGATACACTCATCTTGTTGAATATACTCCATACACTCTTCTAGGGTGAACTGTGTTTTTGGTGTAATACGAACGCTATCATCAGATCCACTTGCGCGGTGGTTGGTTAGCTTTTTCATTTCCACAGCGTTGATATTTAAATCACCTGGCTTAATGTGTTCAGCTAATACCTGACCAATGTATACTTCTTCACCTGGCTCGATAAAGAAACGTCCTCTATCTTGTAATTTATCGATAGAATAAGCAGTTGTTGTTCCACCAAACTTAGCAATAAGTACACCGTTGTTACGGCCAGGAATAGGTCCTTTCCAAGGTTTGTACTCATTAAAACGGTGCGCCATTACAGCCTCACCAGCAGTTTGGGTTAACATTTGTGAACGAAGTCCAATAAGTCCTCTAGAGGGAATATCAAACTCTAAATGCTGCATGTCACCTTTCGATTCCATTACCAACATTTCACCTTTTTTCTGTGTTACTAAATCAATGGCTTTACCACTAAATTCAGAAGGCACATCCACTACTAATATTTCAAAAGGCTCGTGTTTTTTTCCGTCGATTTCTTTTACAAGTACCTGCGGATTTCCCACGGTTAATTCATATCCTTCTCTACGCATGGTTTCTACAAGTACACCTAAGTGTAAGATACCACGACCGTATACTAAGAAGCTATCAGCACTATCCGTTTCTTCTACACGAAGTGCTAAGTTTTTTTCTGTTTCTTTCATCAGACGATCACGAATGTGACGAGAAGTAACAAACTTACCTTCTTTACCAAAGAATGGAGAGTTATTGATACTAAATGTCATACTCATGGTAGGCTCGTCTACACTAATAATTGGTAAAGCTTCTGGTGTTTCAGGATCAGCAATGGTATCACCAATGTTAAACTCTTCAAGTCCAACAACAGCACATAAATCACCAGAAACAACTTCTGTTACTTTACGCTTACCCATTCCTTCAAACACGTATAACTCTTTCACTTTGTTTTTCTTGATAGAGCCGTCAGCCTGCACCAACACTACGTTTTGGCCTTCTTTGATCACACCACGCTCTACTTTTCCAATCGCAATACGACCTAAGAAAGTTGAATAGTCAAGTGATGTAATTTGCATTTGCGTAGGACCTGTTTTTGCATTAGGTGGTGGCACAAATTTTAAGATACCATCAAGTAATGGATCGATATTTTCGCAAGGCGTTAAGCTATCGTTGAACCAACCATTTTTTCCACTACCATAAAAAGTAGGGAAATCTAATTGCTCTTCAGTAGCATCGAGGTTAAAGAATAATTCAAATACTGCGTCATGCACTTCGTCAGGACGACAGTTTGGTTTATCAACCTTATTGATAATTACAATTGGCTTTAAGTTTAATTGTAAAGCTTTTTGTAGTACAAATCTTGTTTGAGGCATCGGACCTTCAAAAGCATCTACTAACAAGCAAACGCCATCGGCCATTTTTAATACACGCTCTACTTCACCACCAAAATCCGAGTGACCTGGAGTGTCAATAACGTTAATTTTTACGCCCTTATAAGTTACGGATGCATTTTTACTTAAGATGGTGATACCACGCTCACGTTCTAGCTCATTGCTATCCATGATAAGTTCACCTGTTTCTTGGTTGTCTCTGAACACCTTTGTTGCGTGTAAAATTTTGTCAACCAATGTAGTTTTACCGTGGTCAACGTGCGCAATAATGGCGATGTTTCTTATTTCCATGTGCTTTTTTAAGGCTGCAAAGGTAAGGATTATAAGCTTAGAAACCCCATAAAAGCAAACTGTGGGCTCGAAAGCCAATAATTAACGCTTAGTTTACCCTAATATCAGGCTAAAACAAGATATTTATGCCTATAAATTTAACTATGAATCGTTTCCTTAAAATTATAGCTGCACTGGTTGCCCTGCTTGCCATTGTTTATTTTTTAGGCCCTAAGCCCGCAGCCCCCATTTATAACAATAACTTAATACAGGTACCGTCGGAACCAGCTGCACTAGAAAGCTACATTGAGGCCAAAGAAGGTGCTCACAAAGTAAAACCCGACAACGAAGCACGCATAGTTTGGGCCAACGATAGCACCAAAGCCAAAACACCGTATGTGATTGTGTATTTGCATGGTTTTAGCGCCAGTCAGGAAGAAGGAAACCCCGTTCACAAAAATATTGCGAAGCAGTTTGGATGTAATATGTACCTCGCAAGATTATCGGAACACGGTATTGATACCATAGATCCTTTGGTTAACATGACTGCTACTAGTTTATGGGAATCGGCAAAGGAAGCCTATGCCATTGGTAAACAATTAGGCGATAAAGTAATTTTAATGGGAACGTCAACGGGCGGAACCGTTGCACTAGAACTAGCATCCAATTTTGATGACGTGGCAGGCCTGGTTTTATATTCTCCAAATATTGCCATCAATAACCCTTTTGCATTTTTAAGCAATAACCCATGGGGTTTACAAATAGCAAGAATGGTGACAGGCGGAAAAGAAAATATCATTAAAAACAAACCACCTGAATTTAAAAAATATTGGAACGATCATTACAGATTAGAAGCTGTGGTTGAACTACAAGAACTATTAGAAACCACCATGATCCCAAGTCATTTTAATAAAATTAAATGTCCGCTATTAACGCTCTATTATTTTAAGGACAAAAAAAATCAGGACCCTGTGGTAAAGGTTTCGGCGATGAAAGAAATGTTTGAAGCCGTTGGTACCCCTGCCAATTTAAAAAGAATGGTTCCCATTCCGGAAGCGGGTAATCACGTAATCGCATCGCCTATTCAATCAAATGATATTGTAAGTGTAGAAAAAGAAACGGCTTTATTTTTAGAGCAAATTGTACAGTTAAAAAAAGTGATACATGCTAAGTAGTAAAATTGCTGGGATTGGAAAATATTTACCTGCTAATGTAGTGACCAATCAAGACCTCACTGCCTATATGGAAACCAGTGACGAATGGATTGTGGAAAGAACCGGTATCAAAGAAAGAAGGTACGCGCACCGCACCGAAGAAACCACTACAACCATGGCGGTGGAAGCTGCAAAAATTGCCATCGAAAGAGCGGGCACTACAGCTGCAGACATTGACTTTATTGTGTTTGCAACACTCTCTCCGGATTATTATTTTCCGGGCTGTGGCGTGCTAGTACAAAGAGCTATGGGCATGAAAGAAATTGGCGCACTGGATATTAGAAACCAGTGTAGTGGATTTGTATATGCATTAAGTGTAGCGGATCAGTTTATAAAAACAGGCATGTATAAAAACATACTTGTTATTGGTAGTGAAAAACATTCGTTTGGACTTGATTTTAATACTAGAGGACGAAACGTTTCTGTGATTTTTGGTGATGGCGCTGGAGCCGTTGTTTTACAACCCGCAACAATTGAAGGTCAGGGAATATTAAGCACACACTTACACAGTGATGGTGCGGCCGCAGAAATATTAGCCATGTATAACCCAGGCACACACGCCAATCATTGGGGCGAGTACGCAAATTTTGATGAGGCGGAAATAGGCCAAATGTTTATGAGCCATAACATGATTGACAGTGCTCAAAATTTTCCATTTATGGATGGGCCATCGGTGTTTAAAAAAGCGATTGTAAAATTTCCGGAAGTTATACTAGAAGCCTTACACAATAATGGTTACACGCCATCGGATGTAAATATGCTCATACCCCACCAGGCCAATTTGCGCATTGCACAATTTGTACAACAAAAATTAGGCCTTAGGGACGATCAGGTGTATAATAATATTATGCAGTACGGAAACACAACAGCAGCCTCTGTACCGATTGCACTATGTGAGGCTTTTGAAAATAATTTAATTAAAGAAGGTGACCTTGTTTGTTTAGCTGCATTTGGAAGTGGATTTACTTGGGCTAGTGCGCTTATTAAATGGTAAATATCATGGACCGCAAGTTGCTATTTTTAGTGAACCCTATTTCAGGGACACGTACAAAAGAAAAACTCATTGCTTTTATTACAGAAAAGGTAACATCTGCCGGGTATTTATTTACGATCGACTATACCAATGCAACGGGTAATTATACTTTACTAAAAGAAAAAGTGATTGCAGATAGATTTACGGATATTGTCATTGTAGGAGGCGATGGATCTGTTAACCAAGTGGTGCAAGCTTTTGCAGCACTCCCTGTTCGCTTTGGCATTTTACCGGTAGGCTCCGGCAATGGACTCGCTAGAGCTGCGTGTATACCCACAAAAATAAAAAGCGCTTTACAAGTTATTATTGAAGGCAACACCATGGCCGTAGATGCTTTTACCATCAATGATGCATTCTCCTGTATGCTAAGTGGGCTTGGTTTTGACGCTCAGGTAGCACATAATTTTGCACGAAAAGCAAAGCGCGGCTTATTCAATTATGCAAAAGAAAGTTTGATTCATTTTTTTAAAGCACAGCCGTACGGTTTTGAAATAAAACTTCCTGAGTTTAGTTTTTTTACAGATGCTTTTTTAATAAGCATTTGTAACAGCAATCAATTTGGCAATAACGTAACCATTGCGCCACAGGCAGCATTAAATGATGGGCTTTTAGATGTTATTGTGGTGCAAAAGATGCACAAAGTAAAACTACCCTACGCTATTTTAAAACAGTTAAGTGGTAACAATAAAATGCAGCAGTTGGTAGCAGACATGGAGCACAAAAACATTGTATACTTTCAAACACCCAGTTTAGAAATTAGCAACATACAGGTAGCGCCCTTACATATTGATGGAGAAGCGGTAGCTAGTGCGCAGCATTTATCGGTTAAAGTACTACCAAATTATTTTACTTTGTTTGTGCCCGCATCACGTAATAAGTAGCGACCAAACTTAGTAGCAAACTCATACCCACCAGCTGGTGTATTTGCGCCATCCATTCAAAAATACCCCATACACCAGGAATAATACTGCGCGCATAGAGTAAGCTCGCAATACCTAATAATACTTGTAGCACAACAAGGAGCAGTGGAAATATTTTAATGCGGTTGAAAAATGAACTCCCATTAATTTGATACAATTTTACCGTCCAGTAAATCACCAGCGCCAATAAAACATAAGCGATGCCGCGGTGCATAAAATGCACCAGTATTTTATTTTCAATAAAGTTTAATAAGAATACAGGATCCGAAAATAAATTAGTTGGCATATAATCGCCATTGATGGTTGGCCAAGTAGGCGCTACCATAGCTGCTTTGTGGCCCGCCATAAGGGCACCATACATGAGTTGTAGCACAAGCAGGGCAAGTATTGCTACATTAATTTTTTTGGCTTTTTGAACTGCCTGGTGCATGCCAGCAGAAATTTGAAGGGCCGTTTTGGGCACACTCAGTTGCAGTGCAAACCAAAATGTATAAGAGAGTAACCCTAGTGCAAAAATAAAATGCAGGGCAAGGCGCGTGGGCTTTACATATACTGCGTCGCCTTCGAGTCCACTCGCTACCATAATCCAACCAATAGCTCCTTGCATGATGCCTAAAAAAAACAGTATCACCAGTGGCTTAATCATTTCTTTTTTAAAATGCTTGGCTACTAAAAACCAAATAAATCCACCTGCAAAAACAAGACCAATGATGCGGGCCCATAAACGGTGAAACCATTCCCAGAAAAAAATGTATTTGAAATTTTGTAAGTCAAATTCAAAATTGAGTAGCTGAAACTGAGGCGTTTGTTTGTACTTAGCAAACTCGGTTAGCCATGCCTCCTCAGAAAGTGGTGGTAAGGCGCCCGTTATCACTTCCCATTCGGTAATAGAAAGTCCACTACCTGTTAAGCGCGTAACACCACCAAGCACAAATTGAATTATGGTCATAACAACGCCTAGTAAAAGCCAGGTTGCTACCAATTTGTTAGAACGATTTGCAGTATTCATTTATGCAAAGGTAGCAATTAGATGCATGTTATTTTTTACCTATTTTGCATCAAATTGTGGAACCCAGACACCATGCTAGAACTAAACTATCAAACAGC
>CANEWV010000054.1 GCA_947442905.1 Chitinophagaceae bacterium
CCTGCGTGGAACGGTGTGTTCCGTGTGGACGAAAAATAGCGAAGAAATACTTGAAAAAGCGCAAATCTTGGTGCATATTCGCTCTCTTCTGCATCAAATGCAGTCAATTATTCGACTTTGTAAAGCAACCCTAAAATGGACGTTAAGATTACCAATACCAACCGCAAAACTAGAAAGCCATCTATAGACATGAGCAGCATGCTCTATGGTAAAGTGCCCCCGCAAGCAAAAGAATTAGAGGAAGCAGTACTGGGTGCAATCATGCTAGAAAAAAGCGCTTTTGATACGGTATCAGAAATTATTAAGCCTGAATGTTTTTATGTAGAAGCGCATCAGCTCATATTTAAAACGATGCAGCAGCTGCAAAATGACAGTGTGCCTATCGATATTTTAACGGTGGTAGAAGGTCTCAAATCAAAAAATGAACTAGACCTTGTAGGTGGTCCTTATCAAATTACCAAGCTTACCAACTCGGTGGTATCAGCTGCAAATATTGATGCGCACGCAAGAATTATTTTACAAAAATTTATTCAGCGCGAACTCATCAGAATTAGTGGTGAAATTATTGGTGACGCTTACGAAGACAGCACCGACGTTTTTGATTTACTAGATGAAAGTGAAACAAAAATGTTTAACATCACCAACAATTATCTTAAAAAGAATTTTGAAGAAATAGGTCAAGTACTTGCCAAAACCATCAACCGTATTGATGAACTACGTACTAAAACAGAAGATATTTCTGGTGTGCCAACTGGATTCCCAACACTAGACCGTATCACATACGGATGGCAACCTACCGATTTAATTATTCTTGCGGCAAGACCTTCTGTGGGTAAAACCGCTTTCGCACTTAACCTAGCACGCAATGCAGCATTACACCCTACAAAGCCTGTCCCTGTTGGATTTTTCTCGTTAGAGATGAGTGCGCCACAACTTGTGCAACGTATTTTAAGTGCAGAGAGTGAAATTAAAATGGAAAAAATTTCTAGGGGTAAACTAGAAGATTATGAATATCAACAACTACACGCAAAGGGATTAAAAAAACTAGAGCGCGCACCACTTTATATTGATGACACCGCCGCATTAAATATTTTTGAATTTAGAGCCAAGGCACGCCGACTTGTAAACAAACACAAGGTTGGCATTATCATTATTGACTACCTACAATTGATGAGCGGTAGTGGTGATAGAAACAATAACCGTGAACAAGAAATTTCAAATATCTCTCGAAGTTTAAAAGCACTTGCGAAAGAATTAAACATTCCAATTGTTGCACTTTCGCAGTTAAGTCGTGCGGTGGAAACAAGAAAGGAAAGTAAAATGCCACAGCTTAGTGACCTTCGTGAATCGGGAGCAATTGAACAAGACGCCGATATGGTTATGTTTATTTACCGTCCAGAATACTACGAAGTTATGAGTAACGATATGGGCGAAAGCACACATGGAGAAACGCACGTAAGAATTGCGAAGCATAGAAATGGTCAACTCGACACCATTAAACTACGCGCCAAACTCGACATTCAAAAATTTGAAGAATGGGATGGCGATGGTTCTGGATTTGGAACCAGCAACTGGAAACCCGTAGCCCCTGGAAGCACGGCAGGCACAGGTGCTCAAGACAGCGCTAAACTATTTATTCAAAAAGAAAGCAAAATGAATGAGGGTGATTTTGATGAAGGCTTTGACAACGAAACACCGTTTTAATTTTTCTATTTTTTAGCAAATATCATGTCGGCACTACCCTATTTTTTTGAACCTAGCATTGAAGCGTCAAGCACCCACTTTGAGTTAAGTGAACTGACGTCAAAACACTGTGTACAAGTGCTACGCATGCGCGCCGGCGAAAGCCTACACCTCACAGATGGCATCGGAAACCTATACACAGCAAGTATTGTAGAGCCCGATAAAAAAAAGACGGTCGTAAAAATTGATTCGGTGGCACACACCCCTCGTCCTATAAAAAATGTTTGCATTGCTATTGGACTTTTAAAAAATACGGGGCGCTTTGAATGGTTTTTAGAAAAAGCGACAGAAATGGGCGTGACAAAAATTGTCCCGTTAATTTGCGAGCGAAGCGAGCGGTCTAACCTCAAACAAGAACGCATGCAAGGGGTACTTGTTGCAGCACTTATTCAGAGTAAACAAACATGGCTACCTATTTTAACAGAGCCGTTATCCGTTGCTACTTTTATAAAAGAACATCCTGCAGCTCAAAAACTCATTGCACATTGTGAAGATGGCAATAAAACAGAACTCAAAGACGCGCCAACGAACAACGATACGAGTATTTTGATTGGACCCGAAGGTGATTTTACGCCTTCTGAAATTGAAACAGCGCTAAGCGCTAACTACCTCCCTGTAAGCCTTGGTGACACAAGACTTAGAACAGAAACCGCTGGTATGGTAGCAGCCGCATTACTTATCTATAAAAATTAAACGCACCCATAAATAACTGCATGCAAGCAACTCATTCATCCCTTCGCAGTCGTTTAATTGTTAGTTTGATGCTTTTTGCAATAACCCTCTTAAGCTCAACAAATAGCTGGGGTAATTTCTATGGCACCCAACAAAAAGACAGTATTTCAGAGGCTTCTATAGATTCTTTTATTGCTAAAAATAAAGTAGATCAAAAATACAGTGCTACGCTTAAGGAATTTTACAGCTCCAACAATCATCAATATGTTTGGATGCAGTCAAAAGGTATAAAGCAAACTGCCAAAGATTTTATTACACACGTAAACAAGCTTGCGCCAAATACGGTTGATAGTAGTTTTATTACGAGATTAACCAAACAAAATTTTTCTCAAAATAATGGAGCGGCAGAAATTGAGTTATCCTTAAGCCTTTCTTTTTTTAAATACGCAGACAACTGGCTAATGCCCAGTGATATGGATCCTGATGCAGTCAATTGGCGTATTCCAAAAAAATCATTAACGCTCGCCCATCAATTAAAAAACTGGCTTAGTCCTGCTACAAAAATGGGATTTAATACGGGTAGTCAAAATTTTAAACTTTTACTCGAAAATTTTACGGCCCTCTCTACCATCGCAGCACTTGATACGAGCATACATATTTCCACCTCCAACATAAAAATTAAAAAGGGAGAAATGGTGCCGGTTATCAGGCAGGTAAAAAAGAAGCTACATTTATTAGGCGATTTTAAAAGCACTGATACCACATCGCTTTATAGCAATACACTTGGCATTGCCATTAATAAATTCCAAGAAAGAATGGGGCTTGCTTCAAGTAGTATCATTGACAAAGCCTTATTAAAAGCCATTGGCACACCCATTCAAGACTATGTAAATACCATCGCCATTAATTTAGAGCGCTTACGTTGGATGCCCGCCATGTTAGATAGTAATTACATTGTTGTAAATATTCCTGCCTATCAACTACTTGTTTTTGATAGCAGTAAAATTCAATTTAAAATGCCCGTTATTGTAGGATCAGAATCCAATAACACGGTTATATTTAGTAACAGAATGCGATATATCGTTTTTAGCCCTTACTGGAATGTGCCGCCAAGTATTGTGAAAGCAGAAATTTTACCTGGCATGAGAAAAAATAAAAATTACTTGGCTGCTAAAAATATGGAGATCACCATTCCAGGCGATGTGCCTACTGTTAGACAATTACCGGGTGCAGCTAACTCACTAGGTCTTGTAAAATTCTTATTTCCAAATGCCTATAATATTTACTTACACGATACACCAGGCAAACACCTTTTTGCAAAGCAAAACAGGAGCCTAAGCCATGGTTGTATTAGATTAGGTGACGCGCGTAAAATGGCCGGATATCTACTCAGAAATGATACCAGTTGGACAGCTATTAAAATAGATACGGCCATGCACCAACAAAAAGAAAAATGGGTGACCCTTAAAAAAACAATCCCCGTTTTTATGGCCTATTTTACAAGCTGGGTAGACAGCAATGGCATTTTACAATTTAGAAAAGATATTTACGACCATGATAAAAAAATGGAACGTATTTTATTTAAAAAAGAAGAGCCCCAACTCTAATATCCTTATCCTAACTTTGAATCAAAGAAATAAGATGCATTTAATTGAAGTAACGAGCGCAGCTACCGCACAAGATTTTTTAGAAGTGCAAGCTATTATCAATGCAGGTAATCCTAATTATATTCGACCGCTAAACAATGAGGTCAATGACGTATTTGACCCACTTAAAAATAAAAATTTCAAATACGGAGAAGCCAAAAGATGGATATTGGAAACAGATGATGGCACACTCGTAGGCCGTATTGCAGCATTTACCAATTCAAAATATATCAATAAAGGAACCGATTTTAAAACAGGTGGCGTTGGTTTTTTTGATTGCATCAATGACCAGGCAGCTGCTAATTTATTATTTGATACCGCCAAAGATTGGCTTGCAGAAAAAGGAATGGAAGCCATGGACGGACCCATCAATTTTGGAGACAGAGACAAGTGGTGGGGACTGATGGTAGAAGGGTTTGACAAGCCCCCTATGTATGGCATGTCGTATAATCCTGAATACTACGAGACACTTTTTAGCAATTACGGTTTTCAAAATTATTATAACCAGTATTATTATGCGACTAGCGTTAAAGGAGACCTGCCAGCAAGGTTTCCTGAAAGACACGCGCGTTTTGCAGCAAAGCCCGACTATGTAGCCAAGCATGTTAAATTAAGTGAGCTTGAAAAATATGCTGGCGACTTTGCAACGGTGTACAACGCCGCATGGGCGCAACATGGCGAGGCCAAAGAAGTTACCAAAGAACAAGTGATCAAGCTTTTTAAAACCATGAAACCCATTATGGATGAACGTCTTGTTTGGTTTGCGTATTACAAAGCAGAACCTATTGGTATGTTCATTAATATTCCGGACCTCAATCAATATTTCAAACATTTTAATGGTAAACTAGGCTGGTTCGAAAAACTTCGTTTGTTATACATGTCAAAAACGGGCAAAAACAAACAACTAACTGGACTAGCTTTCGGTATTGTTCCTAAATATCAATCACTTGGTATAGACAGCTTTATGATTCAGGAATGCTCTCTACTGATTAAAAACAAAGATTGGTATGACCGTTACGAAATGGGATGGGCTGGGGATTGGAATCCAAAAATGCTCAATATCTATAAAAGCTTAGGTGCCAGTCCAAGCCGCAGAATGGTCACTTTTAGGTACCTATTTGACTCCACTAAGCCCTTTGAGCGTCACCCAGAAATGGTGTACGGCTAAAATTATACCCATGTGCAAAAAAGGTACGGTTTAGATAAGGGTAAGCCTACCGTTGTGCTTATATTGCAACCCTGTTATGGAAAATCATTTTGTTGTATCGGCCCGTAAGTATAGACCCCAAAACTTTAATACCGTTGTTGGGCAATCGCATATTACAACAACCCTCAAAAACGCCATCAAAAACAACCAACTCGCGCATGCGTTTTTGTTTTGTGGACCAAGAGGCGTTGGTAAAACAACATGTGCCAGAATTTTAGCTAAAACCATCAACTGTACAAGTCCTACTCCAGATGGTGAAGCTTGTAACACCTGTAACAGCTGTGTATCTTTTGATGCAGGCACTTCTTTAAATATTCATGAACTAGATGCGGCGAGTAACAACTCGGTGGATGATATTAGATCACTGGTAGAGCAGGTAAGATTTGCACCGCAGGCTGGTAAATACAAAGTATATATTGTAGATGAGGTACACATGCTAAGTGCTAGTGCCTTTAAT
The DNA here is from genome assembly GCA_947442905.1 of Chitinophagaceae bacterium. The sequence continues at coordinate 5,726 of CANEWV010000054.1, forward strand.
GCATTTTTAAAAACGCTAGAAGAACCGCCTTCTTATGCGATTTTTATTTTAGCAACTACCGAAAAACATAAGATTCTTCCAACCATATTAAGCCGTTGTCAAATTTTTGATTTTAAAAGAATCACCAACAACGATACTGTAGAACACTTAGAAGAAATTGCAGGTAAAGAATCTATTAAAGCCGAGCGTGCAGCACTTCAAGTAATTGCACAAAAGAGCGAAGGCTGTATGCGTGATTCACTCAGCATTTTAGATAAAATTGTAAGTTTTACAGGTGGTAGTTTAACCTATCAAAATACCCTTGAGCATTTAAATATTTTAGACGAAGACTACTTCTTTAAAATGCTAGAAAGCATGCAGGCCAAGGATTTAGCGGCATCCATGATCCTTTACGATGAAATCAACAGAAAAGGTTTTGAAGGAGATATGGTACTCAATGGGTTTGCGGAATTTATTCGTAATATACTAGTTTGTAAAGACCCTAAATCGGCCCCTTTATTAGAAGTAGTTGAAGGCATGCAAGAAAAATATATTTCTGCAGCAGCAGCTATGGGTATGTCGTATTTAGTGAGTGCACTGAATATTTTAAATGAAGCAGAGATCAATTATAAAATGGCGCGTAACAAAAGATTACACGTAGAACTCACGCTCATTAAACTTAATTTTTTACAAGAAGCTATAGAGCTTGCCTCAGAAAATGGTTCAATTGTAAAAAAAAAACGGATTGACGGACCAGTAGCCATTAAAACAAGAAGTATTCCTTCTATTCAAGTTGTTACCCCTCCTAACAGTTCAACTACTAACAAGCCAAGCCTTTCTATAGATACGAGTGTGGCTGCAAGTATGCCAATCGCCCCTCCAAAAGCAGTAGCTACTTCTACTCCAGCAACAGCGCCTGCTATAACTACAGGTCCTAAAAAGAATCTATTAAGTGCTTTACGTGAAAAATATGGCGATCAATACGCTATTGAAGAGGTAAAAGAAGCAGAATCTTTAAATATCGAAAAGCTCAAGGCTTGTTGGGACGCTTATGGCTCCACCCTAGAAGCACAGCAAAAACACTCTGCCTCTGGAACTTTTAAAATGGCAGTACTTGAAATAGAAAACGATATTCATTTTACGGTTCGTGTACCGGGTTTAACAGCTCAAAAGTTTGTTGAACAAGAGCGCATGATGCTCATTGACCAAATATTTTCTACGTTTAATAATAGGTCAATCAAATTTAGCATCATCGTTGACGCCACAGAAAAAGAAGACGTGCCCATTCACATGCGTCTAAATAGCAAACAAAAATTTGAACGTATTAGTGAGCAGTATCCGCTACTCAAAGAATTAAAAGAAAAACTGAAATTAGAAATCGATTACTAAAATCTGGATCTGCTATATTTTTTTGGTAGCAGTATAACTGTTTTTCAACAACCATTGTAATACTTTGTCGCGCTGATCGCCTTGCACAATCATTTCAGCGTCTTTTACAGACCCACCCGTTCCACAAAAATTTTTAAGTTGTTTGCCTAGTTTTTCTGCGTCTTCGTTGGTGCCAATAAATCCTGTAATGAGCGTAACAGCCTTGCCCGCTCTATGTTTGGTGTCTAGTCTTATACGAAGTGGTTGCTTTGCTGGCGGCAGGGTTTCAAGTATTTCGTCTGGCTCCGGCTCAAAGCTAAAATTTGGATCGGTACTATAAATGAACCCTCTTGCGTCTGATTTATTTTTTTTACTCATGAAAATAAAAGCAGTAATTAATTAACACGAAGGGTTACAATATGATAAGGCGCTGCATTTTTTTTCATGAGCATCAGCGTAATGTTGTAATTTTTTGCGGCACCTGAAATTTTACCCGTCAAATACATGGTATTGCCAATTTCTCTTTGGGCGGTACGTTCAAAACCCTTGATCTTATGTTCGGCATAAAATGCAGCAAGCTTTTCGGCAGCTTTTTCAGTTGCAACAATTTTATCTTCAGGAGCAGTCAAAAATTTAATGTCTACGACCACTGCAAAATGTTTTGCGATGTCTATCGGATTCCCAGATTTTAAAGCGCCAACAACCATATCTGCATCTCCCTGAAAAGGCCCTTCAAACGCTGTGGTTAACAGCATTAGTGGGAACAAAAGGCCTAATAGATACTTTTTCATGGTCTGGTTTTAATTGACTCACCCAAAAATAACTAAGATGCAGCAATTAATGCGACTAAACCCTTTAAAATTGACGTTTTGCCTCAAAAATAAAGGTTGTAAATTTGTAGTATGAAACGCAAAGTAATACTCGTCATTATGGACGGTTGGGGATTGGGCAAACAAAAAATGTCTGATGCCATTCAACAATCAAAAACGCCATTTGTAAATAGCCTCTATACAAAATACGCAAACAGTACACTTGTTACTTGTGGCGAAGACGTAGGCCTACCAGAAGGTCAAATGGGTAATTCAGAAGTGGGGCACTTAAATATTGGTGCCGGCCGTATCGTATATCAAGAGTTGCAACGCATCAATGTTGCGATTAAAACGGGCGAACTTGCAAGCAACCCCACCTTCTTAGAAGCAGTAGCTTACGCGAAAACAAATAACAAACCCCTGCACTTAATGGGACTTGTTAGTAACGGTGGCGTGCATGCACATATCAATCACCTAACCGCTATTTGCGATTATTGCAAAGCAAATGGACTTACCCAG
>CANEWV010000055.1 GCA_947442905.1 Chitinophagaceae bacterium
GAATTAAATACATTTTTCAAATAATCTGATGAGCCACTATTTTCGCTTTTGCTACTCTCATTAGATTTACACATATTATATTTCCTGCCTTGAGAATCAATAATTAATGAAGGTTTACCAAAACCGTCCCTAATCAAATCATACCGATATTCATTACCTTGAAATTGGATCTTTAATACTTCTGTAGGCGAACCTTTACCATATAAATCAAACGTTCCTGTTACTCTACTTACAATACTACCACTTGAACTATATCTAATCATTTCCGAATTGCCGCCATCAAAAATTGTTACTGCAATAGAACCATAACAAAATGTAAAATCTTTTTGAGAAAATACAGTAGTTGTTATCGATACGAAAAAGAGAAAAAACAAGATGATTTTTTTCATATATAAATATTATAAATTCAAGGTACAGTATAATACTGATATTATTCCCGGCCAGGTTCCGGGCCAGGTTTTCATCAAAAAAGGGTTAAAAGAAGTGAATTATGAGAATTATAAATCTATTTCAATCTTGTATCCTATTGATTATCAATAAATGAAAAGGTATGGAAAACCACCAGAAACCCTCATAATCAGGGGGTCCCAGGATCATGCCCTGGTGGGCCCACTTAAAAATCAAGCAGTTACGAAATATACCTCGTGGCTGCTTTTTTTATGTACAGACAATTTTGTCACAGTATCTGAATATTAGATGTGGCAATTATTTTCTAAGCAATAAAAACAAGCCAATACCATACAGGATTACAAGAATGATGCCTATGTAGTTTATACTTTGTTTGTCTCTTATCTTTTCTTGAATAAAACTCAACATTAAAAAACTTGTAATTGAGAGAATAATAAATTGAAAAACTCTTTTAATAAGTACTGTTTTAATTATTAGTGGTAAAAAGAAACCGATAATTATAAGGCAGGTAAAAACAAACAATTTGATCTTTAATTGATGTGTCATATACTTGATTTTAGGAATTAATTAAATATCCATTCTAAACCTAACATGTTATAAAAGATCTTCAACACCGATTTCCCGCAAATATGAATGAGGGTTGCCATTATCGGATACACTTTCGTATATTTACGGATAAATACGGATATTATGGGCCTTAACATAAATAACTTACAACTTGACTTAAGCATGAAAATATTGTCTGAACTGTCTAAAATTGACCGTTTTGATGCTACTTGGTCAAGCATAGAAAAAAAGGAAGGCAGTAAATTAATCCAACTTAAAAGTATTGCAACGGTTAAAAGTGTAGGAGCTTCCACAAGAATTGAAGGCTCAAAAATGACCGATGACGAAGTAAGTATTTTAATTGAAAACATAAATATGTCTTCTTTTGAAGAAAGAGATCAACAAGAAGTAGTGGGCTATTTTGAAACCTTAGATGCAATTGCAGAAAACTATGCATCGATTACAATTACAGAAAGCCAAATTAAGAGTTTGCATAATTACTTATTAAAACATAGTATTAAGGATGCATGGCATAAAGGAGAATACAAACAATTAAGCAATGAAGTAGAAGCAAATTTGCTTGACGAGTCCAAACAAACCATTTTCAAAACCACTGAACCCGGGCTTCAAACAGAAGACGCAATGATCCGCTTAATTGAATGGTACAATAGTGATGAAGATACATTACCATTAATAAAAAACGCCTTATTTGTTTATGAATTTTTAAGCATCCATCCATTTCAAGATGGAAATGGTAGATTAAGTAGATTAATAACTAGTTTACTTTTATTGAAAAATGGTTATTCGTGGATACAATATGTAAGCTTTGAACATGAAATTGAAAATAGAAAATCCGAATACTACAAAGTATTAATAGATACACAAAAAAATAGGCCTGGTGAAAATGTAACAAATTGGCTAACATTTTTTATAAGCTGCCTAAATAATATTCAATGCAATTTGTTATTGAAATTAGAAGAAAGTAGAAAAGTAAGTGAAACGCTCACTCCCCGCGAAAAAAGAATTATTTTGTTTATACATAATCATGAAGGATGCAGTTCAGGAGAAATTTCTACTAAGTTAGACATCCCGCTGCCAACTGTAAAGAAAACAATTACTGAGTTATTAAACAAGATGAAAATTACAAAAGAAGGTATTGGAAGAGCTACCGTATATTATTCAACATAAATGATACCACTATCCAAGTTCTGGATCGAGCGCAACCAAATTCGGGCTAACACAAATAAAATACTGACATTAAATAAATGCAAGGATATTTCAGGACTAGACAGTACATATCGATACCTTTGCCTCCAGGCATAAATTAGCCAAAGAAATGGTGTATAAGATTCTTACTGTAATTGGTCTAGCTACTTTTGAAATTTATGCTGCAATCCCTACTGGATTTGCCTTTAAACTACATCCGTTAGAAATTTTCTCTTATAGTCTACTAGGGGGTTTAATGGGTGTTTTTGTAGCTGCATACCTTGGCGACATTATTAAACGATGGCTAAGCAAGTTTAGAAAACCGAAACCAAATAAAGTTGCTAAAGAACCGGGATTTGTCTTAAAAATTTGGGAGAAATATGGCGTTATCGGTTTAGGTTTATTGGGAACGATGACTGTTGGCGCTCCTATAAGTATTGGTATTGGAGTAGGGTTTAATGTACCTACAAACAAAATGGTATTTTGGTGCAGTTTAGGCGTTTTGTTACGCTGTGCAATATTTACAGCAATTGGATATTTTAGTTTACAGTTGATATAATAATATAAACTACTTTTTAGGAAGCATTGGAAAAAAAGCACTCGTTCTTTTTTTATATTCCTCAAATGTTTGATTGTGCTTGTACTTTGCCTCAAGCATAGGTATGCCAGATACATAAAGTAGTAAAAAGCTAATGGTAATTGGACTAACGATGGCCCAGATTCCATATTGCAGCGGCAATACCATTATAAATATTCCCCACCACACTAGTACTTCACCAAAATAATTTGGATGACGGGTATATTTCCACAAACCTGTTTGCATAATATCCGATTTGTTTTGCCTCTGCTTTATAAATAGCATTAACTGATAATCGCCAATCGACTCAAATGCAAAACCAATTAACCAAATAATTGATCCGGCCAATACAAAAGCACTGATTGCTTGATTTTTGGCCATCGATACCAGTATTATTGGCAGGCTAATAATCCACATAAAAAAACCTTGCAATAAATACACTTGCAAATAAGACCTAAGCACAAAATACTTACCCCACTCGTCTCTCCATTTTTTATACCTAAAATCTTCGGGTTTACCCTTGCTTCTTAAACCAATGTGAATGGCCAAACGAATGCCCCAAATAACAGTAAGTATATAAACTAAGACTGATGGTAATGTTGAAGTATGGGTAAGAAATAAAAATATTACAATGGCTACAAAACCCAGCCCCCAGGCTATATCAGCAATATCATTTCTTTTTATGAGTAAAGAAATAACAAACCAAACACTCACATAACAAAAAATAAATAACCCTATTTCAAAAATAGTAGCCAGCATTTTATTGGAAATATTTTACAATATAAAAACCAGCTGTACTAACGATTGCAGTTAAAATGGTGCCCCAAATAATATCAATAAACACAATACTTAACGGCCACCCTTTTAAAGTTGCCAAATTGGTTAAATCATAAGTAGCATAGGTGAAAAAGCCAAATAGTGCACCCAGCGTAATTGCGGATGTCAATGAATTTTTTTCTACGGCCGGCATAATGGTGAATATAAAAACACCTACTATAAATAAGAAGTAAAAAATAAAAGCAGCCGTCCAGTTTACTTGATCCGACAAAAATCCACCGAGGTGTTTTCGGTAAAGATCTTTTGCGATAAATCCGAGCCAGGTCATGTCAATTATAAAAAAAACAATAAATGTGAGTATATAGCTAAGGAGTAGTTTAGAGAGGGACATAAAAAAGTATTTTAGTTACCATAAATTTCATCAATTTTTTTGGCAAGTTGCCAATCTTTTTCGGTAACCGTATTTCCAGCATCATGCGTAGTTAAAACAATGTCCACTTGATTGTACACATTACTCCAATTGGGGTGATGGCTAAGTTTTTCAGCCGCAAAAGCCACTTTGGTCATAAACGCAAAAGCATCTATAAAATTCTTAAACTTAAAACTGCGCTTGAGTTGGTTATTTGTTTCTTGCCACATAGATGATAATTATTTACTTGTGTATAAATATAACGATTATGGAATCATCCAACTGTTGCAATCATTTACATAATCAAAGAATGCCCGGCGGTGACCAGCATGGTGTAACCAAAGCCATTCAATAGACTCTACCTGTATAGCAACAATACCAAAATGCTCCTTTCCTACTTCACTTTCTTCTAGCGTAAAATTTTCCTGCTCTATTTTTTCAGTTAATCCACTAGTAGGTATTACCGAAAAACTTGAAGGGCTTTCATTTGTTAAATAACATCTTCTACTAGATAGCGCCGTTTTTGTCCAGGCTTCTGCAGTAATATCATTATTGAAATGCAGTAGTGCTTTACCTTTTATCCTTAACTGTATGCGAGAAGATGCATCGTAAAAAAGTGCACTAATAGAATTATTTATTGCTAACTCTTTCCATTTATTACTTCTAGTATCGGTATGAAAACGGAGCTCTCTAAGTGTTGGCAGGGCTTTACGCAATACAACGGTACGCATGTTAACCTCTCCACTGTCAATTGTGGCCACGCATGGTGTATGAAAAGGGTCTCTACTTTTGATAGCACCATTTACGAGGCGCAGCCAACAATCTTTTTCTAAGTCTTCTAAATTATAGCCTATGTTGTTGATGATTACTTCTTCGTTCATATCCTGTATTGAGATAATGGTTGTGCCTGCTTTACTCAGCCTTGTATTCAAACTTCATTAATTCTTCTAAAGAAATGTATGCTAAGGTTTTAAGATGGGTTGCCTTTAAAATAATTGGTGGTGCAACATTTGCTTCATAAGCTTCTATCCATCTCGATACACATAGGCACCATTTGTCGCCTTCTACTAGTCCTTTAAAGCCACTTGGTGGATAATCTACAGTGAGGTCATTTCCTTTACTTTTTGAATATTGTAAAAACGCGTTGGTGACCACAGCACAAACAGTGTGTGTTCCCCTGTCGTTTATACCTGTATTACAGCATCCATCTCTGTAAGCACCCGTCATTGGGCTTGTCCCACAAACAATTAAAGGCTCGTTAAAAACATTGAGGGCGTTTTCTTTCATCATATACTTAAAACAACTGCAGGTATCAATTGTTCATTAGGCACCGGCAATATAGGTATCCCATATTTTATTTTTACTCTTTAATTGTGTTACAAACCTTGCAATTTTATAATACTAGAATCGTATATTTAAGGATAAAAACAAATATCATGCGCTTCAATAAAACATTACTACTCGCCATTGGCCTCTTTGCCTTTAATGCAATTTCTACAACTGCTTCTGCGCAAGACACTGCTAGCATTTATAGAAAACTAGATTCGATTGCTGTGATTGATCAAAAAGTAATGATGCCCATGCGGGATGGTATTAGGTTAGCTACTGATATTTACCGCCCAAAGGGTGATGGTAAATACCCAATTGTTTTTTCTAGAACGCCGTATAATTTTAATACATGGGTGGACGGTAAAATGACAACCCGCTCTTTAGAAGACGCATACCAAGCAGTGAGTAGAGGTTATGTGTACGTTGTTCAAAACGAGCGTGGTCGATTTTTTTCTGAAGGCGAATGGGATATTTTAGGTACGCCCATCACCGATGGATATGACGCGCTTGAATGGATGAGTAAACAAACATGGAGCAACGGTAAAGTTGGTTTGATTGGTTGTTCTTCTACTGCAGAATGGCAGATGGCGGTAGCTTCTCAAAATCATCCAGCACTAGCTGCGATGGTGGCACAAGGTTTTGGTGCAGGCGTGGGTAAAGTAGGTAAATTTATGGAGCAGGGTAACTGGTATAGAGGTGGTGCACAACAAATGTTATTTACTCCTTGGCTTTATGGTACCCAGCACGATCTAATGGCACCAAGGCTTCCAGCAGGTATTCAACAAAAAGATTTACAAAGGATTCAAAAGTTTTATGACATGTCGCCTGAAATGCCAAAAGTAGATTGGGCACAAGGATTAAATCATTTACCTGTTGTAGATATCATCAAAAATGCACAAGGTGCAAATGGCATTTACGAAAAAATGGCCGTAAGAAAACCCAACGATCCAGCATGGTTTAATGGCGGGCTCTATCACGAAAATATGCCTTTAGAAGTTCCTGCTTATTGGTTTGTGAGTTGGTACGATGTTTCATCGGCACCCAATATTGCGCTCTTCAATCATGTAAGAAATGCTGCTAAATCAAAAACGGTAGCCGATAATCAATACCTAGTTATTGCACCGGTTTTACATTGTTCATATAAGCGTGCCACAGAAAACACCATTGTTGGTGAAAGAAGTGTAGGCGATGCCCGATTAAACTATGATGAATTAACCTGGGGTTGGTTTGATATGCTATTAAAAGGTGCTCAAAATAATTTTAAAACCACGCAGCCACGCGTTCGTTACTACACAATGGGTGCCAATAAATGGCAACAAGCAGAAAGCTTTCCATTACCTAACACCGACATAAAAAGTTTTTATTTATCAAGTGCAGGTAAGGCCAATACCCGAAATGGTGATGGTGCTTTAACACTAACAGTGCCTAATAAAGACATGCCTGACGCATTTACCTATGATCCAATGAATCCAGTAAGTTCATATGGCGGTAATGTTTGCTGTACAGGTAATGCGGTTCAAGGCGGCAGCTTTGATCAATCACAAATGGAATTAAGAAATGATATTTTGGTGTATACTTCTGATGAATTAAAAGAGGGCGTTGAAATTACGGGCTTTATAGAGTCTACCCTTTTTGTTTCTTCTACAGGACCGGATACTGATGTAACTATTAAACTAATTGATGTATACCCTGATGGTAAGGCGTATAACTTAGATGAAACCATTCAGCGCCTACGTTACAGAGAGGGTTACGATAAAGAAGTATTTATGGAGAAAGGCAAAGTATATAAGGTTGATTTAACGCCAATGGTTACCAGTAACTATTTTGCAGCAGGACATAAAATTCGCATCGAAGTATCAAGTAGTAATTTCCCTAGATTCGATCGTAACCTAAACACGGGCGGTAATAACTACGATGAATCAAAAGGTATTACAGTAGAAAATAAAATTCACCATTCAAAACAATATCCTTCTGTGATCAAATTGCCATTTATAAAAAATTGAACCCTATTAAAATGAAAAAACTACTTTTCTCTGCATTCATTGCAGCTAGCCTATTCGCATGTAAATCAGAAACAAAAGCGCCATTTGATTTAGTAAATGCTAAAAAAGAAATTGAAGCCGCCAACAAACAAATTTCTGAATCTATGGCCAAAGGAGATTCTGTAGGCCTAGCAGAAGCATATAGTACTGATGGCGCTTTAATGTTAAACAATATGCCATCAGTTAAAGGAAAAGAAAACTTAACTAAACTATGGGGTAGTTTTATAAGCGCCGGAATGGGCGGTTTAGAATTCACTACATTAGAAGTTTGGGGTGACGAAAATTACATTACAGAAGAAGGTCTTATTGTTATTAAAGCAAAGGACGGAACTCAACTAGACAAGGGTAAATACATAGTACTATGGAAAAAAGAAAATGGGAAATGGAAATTGCATAGAGATATATCAAATTCAGATTTACCAGCTGTAACAAAATAAATTGATACTTTAACTTTAAAAAGGGTTTATGAAGTAATATTCATGAACCCTTTTTTTGTAAGAAAATGAGTTTTTATATTTTTATCAGTTAATATTTAATTCATAATTCGTTAATACTGAATTAACATAGCTGCTATAATTTCACAGATTAATTAATAATTAATTTATGAAAAATAGTAAAATCAGTTATTTGTTCTTATTTGCATTAGTATTATTTTCTTGTAATAAAAATGAAGTATCGGTTCCACTAGAAAATACACAAAATGAAGATTTAACTGGTTATCAAGAAATTGCATCTATTAATTTGGGTGGGGTTGGAGCAGCAGAAATAACTGCTTTTGATCCTGCTACTAATAGATTATTTGCTGTAAATAATGGAACAGAAAATAAAATTGATGTACTAGACATAAGTAACCCATCAAATGTGACAGTAATTAAATCTATTAGCATGTTGCCATATGGCGGATATGTGAATAGTGTAGCTGTAAGCAATGGAAAATTAGCAGCAGCAATAGAATCTACCAACAAACAAGCAGCTGGAAAAATAGTTGTTTTTAATACTTCA
>CANEWV010000056.1 GCA_947442905.1 Chitinophagaceae bacterium
AAAGCAGATATCATTATTACAACCGCACAAATTCCTGGTAAAAAAGCCCCTGTATTAATTACAGATGCGATGTTAAAATCTATGAAGCCAGGTAGTGTTGTTATCGATTTAGCAGCGGCTACAGGTGGTAATACGGCGGTTACAAAAAACAATGAAACCATCGTTTACGAAGGGGTAACCATTTTAGGTAACAGTAATTTAGCTTCAGACATGCCATCTGACGCAAGTAAATTATATGGTAAAAACATTTTAAACTTTTTACAACTCATCATTACCAAAGAAGGTGCACTCGAATTAAATTTTGAGGATGATTTAGTAAAAGGTTGTTGCATGGCGCACGAAGGTGCAGTTGCCAATGAAAGAGTAGCAGCACTGATCAATTAATTTTTTTGAAATAATAATATGGAAGCAATTTTAAATTGGGCACAAGCACATATCGACATCATATACATTGTGGTGCTTTCGATTTTTTTAGGCATCGAAGTTATTGGTAGAGTACCAAGTGTTTTGCATACACCACTTATGAGTGGTGCCAATGCTATTCATGGTGTTGTTATTATTGGTGCCATTATTGTAATGGGCAAAGTAGAGCCAGGACATTATGTAACACTGATCATTGGCTTTTTAGCCGTGGTTTTAGGAACGCTAAATGTAGTGGGTGGTTTTGTGGTAACAGACCGCATGTTAGAAATGTTTAAGAAAAAGAAGTAATCAAGGTAGCTGCTTTTGTAGCATCAAATAAATCATTTATGGAATTAAGTATACTTACAATTTGTTATTTAATCGGGTCCCTTACATTTATTATTGGACTTAAAATGTTGTCGCATCCAGAATCTGCACGTAAGGGTAATATGGTGGCTGCGGTAGGTATGTTTATTGCCATTTTTGGCACTATATTTTTATACCAAGAAAACGGCGTGGGTTTACATAACTACGGATGGATTTTTGGTGCGTTGGTTTTAGGAACCGTTGTTGGTACGCTTGCTGCAAAGCGCGTAAAAATGACAGCCATGCCAGAGCTAGTAAGCTTATTTAATGGTATGGGTGGTGCTTGTGCTGCATTAATTTCTGTTATTGAGTTTGGTCATATCGCTGCTTTATATAGTGGCGAACATCCTGATCAAGCAGCTCCAACAGAGGGCACTTTGCTTACAATATTTTTAGGACTTATTATTGGTGCCGTTTCTTTTGCAGGTAGTATTATTGCTTGGGGTAAATTAAATGGTAAAATCAAAGATTTTTCTTTTAAAGGACAGCAGGTATTTAACCTTGTTTTATTTTTTGCAACATTAGCGGTTGCAGGATATTTAGTGCTTGCAATTGATAGCACAAATTATTTATTGTTTTACGGCATTTTAGTTGCTGCACTTATTTATGGTGTACTATTTGTACTTCCTATTGGTGGTGCAGATATGCCAGTGGTCATTTCTTTATTAAACTCATTTACTGGTGTAGCCGCAGCTTGTGGTGGATTCTTATACGACAACAGCGTTATGTTAACGGGTGGTATCTTAGTAGGTGCTGCTGGTACTTTATTAACGGTGCTCATGTGTAAAGCCATGAATAGAAGTTTAACCAATGTACTGATTGGTTCATTTGGCGGTAACGCTGCTGCTGCTGGTGGTGGTTCTGCTGCAGGTTCTCAGGGGGCATACAAAGAAATTTCTATATCTGACGCGGCGGTGTGTATGAGTTATGCCAACAAAGTAATTATTGTTCCTGGGTATGGATTAGCTGTTGCGCAGGCGCAACACGTTTGTCACGAATTAGAAAAATTATTAGAAGATAAAGGTGTTGATGTGAAATATGCTATTCATCCGGTAGCGGGTCGTATGCCAGGTCATATGAACGTATTATTAGCGGAAGCCGATGTGAGCTATGATAAGCTTATTGAAATGGAAGAAGCCAATGACGAATTTAAATCTACAGACGTGGTACTTATTTTAGGTGCTAACGACGTAGTAAATCCGGCTGCTAAAACAGATCCTGCTTCTCCAATTTATGGCATGCCAATTTTAGAAGTAGAACAGGCTAAAACGGTAATCGTTAATAAGAGAAGTATGAAGCCTGGTTATGCTGGTATTGAAAATGAATTATTCTTCCAGCCTAAAACTTCTATGTTATTTGGTGATGCAAAAGCTGCGCTTCAAAAATTAGTAGCAGAAATTAAATCCTTATAATTTGCCTTTACCTGCGCCATTTTTACAATCATTAGAAGGGGTAGTAGGTTTTGATAAAGCTGCTTTTGAAGCAGTGCATGCTAGCGGCGAAACCGTTACGGCTATTCGTGTAAACCCAAATAAAAATCCAGATCAAATTTTATTTGAACACACAAACCCGGTGCCTTGGTGTCCGCATGGACATTATTTAGAGGCACGTCCTTCTTTTACATTAGATCCTAATTTTCATGCAGGAGCTTATTATGTGCAAGACGCCAGTAGTATGTTTTTATGGCAGGCACTAGCAAGTGTAGTGGGCGCATCTAATGGACAAAAGGTACTTGACTTATGCGCTGCGCCTGGAGGCAAGTCTACACTGTTAAGTACGTATTTTAACAATGGCCTTGTAGTGTCTAATGAGGTTATCAAACAGCGCGCATCCGTACTGGTAGAAAATATGACTAAGTGGGGTGCTGTTAATACGGTTGTTACAAACAACGACCCTGTTCATTTTCAATCTTTACCTAGTTTTTTTGATGTAATGGTGGTTGATGCGCCATGTAGTGGTAGTGGACTTTTTAGAAAAGACCCTTCTGCGATAGAAGGCTGGAGTGTAGACTTGGTGGCACTTTGCGCGCAAAGACAGCAGCGTATTTTAGCAGACGCCTTACCTGCATTAGCAGAAGGCGGTGTGTTAATTTATGCCACTTGCTCTTACGATCCTCAGGAAGATGAAATGATTGCAGATTGGCTTGTACATGAAATGGGTTTAACGCCGCAATCTATAAATGTTGATCCTGCATTTGGAATTATAGAAACAAAGGCAAATGTTTCTGGTGCTCCTGGCTATAGGTTTTATCCCAATCATGTAAAAGGAGAAGGTTTTTTTATTGCGGCATTTAAAAAAGAAAAAAGTTTACCCGCCGCGTATAAGCCGTTTAAATCTAAAGAGGCGGTTTTAGAAAAGCTTACTAAAAAAATGCAGGAGCAACTAGTGCAGCATATTGCGCTTGATAATAATACTGCAACCTTTTTGCAGTCTGGCATGATTAAAGCAATACCGGCTATTTTTGAAGCAAGTATTTTACAGTTGGCTTCACAATTATATATTAAAAAAGCGGGGGTGTCTGTTGGTGAGTTAAAAGGCCAAGATTTTATTCCTGCCCACGAACTTGCGGTAAGTTATTTGCCACTGGATAGTTTCAACGCTATTGATTTAGATAAAGAGCAGGCGCTTTCGTATCTTAGAAGAGCCGAGTTTAGTTGCACGGTCCAAAAGGGATGGAGTTTGATGCGTTACAATGGACTTGGACTAGGGTGGGCTAAAATATTACCTAACCGAATTAATAATTATTACCCACAGGAGTGGCGTATTTTAAAAGCTTAAATCATTGAATATGAAAAATAGATTTTTTTGCATGTTAACTGCTGCGGTTTTTTTACTAGCATGTAATTCAAATGCTCAAAATGTTGATGCTAATACTTTTGAACAAAAGATAAATGCAGGTGGCGTGCAAGTATTAGATGTGCGTACTGCTGGAGAATATAGTGGCAGCCATTTAAAAAATGTATTACAAGCAGACTGGACCGATAAAGCACAATTTGCAGAACGCACAAAATATTTGGATAAAAATAAAACATTGTTGGTATACTGTGCGGGTGGTGGCAGAAGTGGGCAAGCAGCGGTATGGCTAAAAGAACAAGGGTTTAAAGAAGTAATTAATTTACAAGGTGGCATTACCGCATGGAATGCTGCTAGCAAGCCAGTTGTAAAACAAGAGGGGGTTGCAGAATTATCAAGCACTGCATTTAATGCAACGGTGGCTACCAACCAAATTGTACTCGTGGATGTTGGCGCAGAGTGGTGTCCGCCATGTAAAAAAATGGAGCCGGTACTCGAAACCTTGTCAAACGAGTTACAAGGCAAGTATACTTTTTTAAAGGTAGATGGAGGTAGAGACGCCACTGTAATGAAAGAAATAGGCGCATCGGTACTACCCACATTTATGGTCTATAAAAACGGAAAACTCAGTTGGAAAAAAGAGGGCATTGTTACTTTGCAGGAATTAAAGGACGCCCTAAATAACTAAATAATTTTATTCAGTTATTTATTGCGCGCTTTTAATGTTATAGCCCCTTAAAAAATCCGCCAATTGCATTCTTTTTTTACCTTCTAGTTGTAGGTCTGTAATATGCAGGTATCCATCTGCGCAAGCAAATTTTAAATAGGTTTTATTGTCTGTTAAAACAGATCCTGCTGGGCTTTGGTGGCCGCAAATTTCTTTTTGTGCCGCAAAGATTTTAAAAATCTTATCGTCCAGTTTAGTCAGCGCGCCCGGAAATGGCGAAAGTCCTCTAATTAAATTAAAGATTGATTCGGCAGTATTATTCCAGTTAATGGTACAGGTTTCTGTAAATATTTTAGGAGCGTGTTTTAATAGATTTGGGTCATTATTAATGATGCCTTCCTGGTCTTTTTCGGTGAGGGTATTGTTAATGATACCATGTAATGTGGTTACTAAAAGATTAGCGCCAAGCACCATCATTTTGTCATGAATGGTGCCAGCAGTATCAGCGTCAGTGATAGGCAGTTTATCTTGTAATAAAATGTTGCCCGTGTCAATGGCCGCTTTTAATTTAAAAGTAGTAACCCCTGTTTCTTTTTCTCCATTGATTACCGCCCAGTTAATAGGCGCAGCACCTCTATAAGAAGGTAATAATGAGCCGTGTACATTAATAGTGCCCATGGGCGGCATATTCCAAACAATTTCAGGAAGCATTCTAAATGCTACTACTACAAATACATTTGCGTTTAGAGCCTCTAGGGCGCTTATAAATGCAGGATCTTTTAATTTAACAGGTTGTAAAACGGGTAGGTTGTTTTCTACAGCATATTTTTTGACAGCACTTTCTTGTAACTGAAGTCCACGGCCTGCTGGCTTATCAGGGGCTGTAACAACGGCACTAATGGTAAAGCCAGCTTTAACCAGTGCGTCCAGTGATGCAACCGCAAATGGCGGCGTTCCCATAAAAACAATACGTGTGTCTGCTGTATTCATAAAATGTGCTCTTATTCGAAGTCAGTGTAAAGCAAATATTTTTTTCTGATGGCTTTAAACACGTCAATATCTTTTTTCCAACTAGCTCTAATTTCTTTTTCTGAAGCACCTGCAATGATTTGTTTTTGAAGTGCATCGTTACCGGCAAGTTTGTTAAAGAAATAATCGGTAGGCTTGCCTGATTTTGGCGTAATAAAAAACTTTTCTTTTTCAGGGAACAGTTTATAAGCTTCTATTAAATAACTCAATTGAATTTTGTTATCTACTTTTTGTAATACTTCTTTATCAGTGCCTGCAAGGTTCCATCCATAGCAAAGTTGATCTTTTAATTTAGGCTCTTTAGCTCCATCTCTACTTGTTGGGGTAAAAGCGTATAATGTTTTTGGTAAACTAGGATGCCCAAAAATAGCAAATGGAAAATCCGTACCACGGCCTTCACTTAAAATAGTTCCTTCAAACAAACAGTTGCTGCCATACCAGTACACAGAAGCCATGGTGCCTAAATTAGGAGAAGGCTTAACAGGTAAAACGTACTTGCTTTTATGGGTGTAGTTTTTATTTTTTATGATGGTGATGTTTGGAAGTTTTGTAGCTGTCGCTGCTGCTTTTGCCCATTTTTCCCCGATGAGCATTTTTGCATATTCGCCCATAGTCATACCATATACCATAGGTATAGGTTGCATGCCTACAAAACTTTTATAAGCAGTGTCTAATACCGGCCCGTCTACATAAAAACCATTAGGGTTAGGTCTGTCCAGTATGATAAGTGGCTTGTTGTTTTCGATAGCTGAATTAATATATTCTTCTAATGATGATATGTAGGTATAAAATCGTGTGCCCACATCTTGAATATCAAAAAGCATCACATCCACATCTTTTAAATCATCGGCGCTTGGTCTTCTTTTTTTACCATACAATGAAATCACAGGAATACCTGTTGCAGCATCTTTATAATCACCCACTTTTTCACCAGCATCAGCCGTTCCTCTAAAACCATGCTCCGGTCCAAAGGCTTTTGTAATATTCATGCCTAAGCTTACCAGTGTATCCACTAAATGCTTGTTTCCAATGGTAGCGGTATGGTTGGCAAATAAGCCAATTCTTTTACCTTTTAACTCAGGAAGGTATTCGCTGGTTTGATAAGCACCTGGCTTGATTTCTTGGCTAAAAGCATTCATACTTAGGGCGAAGGCCAGTATAAATAGGTATATTTTTTGCATGGGTGTGTTTTTTAGGACATTTACGCCCGAAAGTTACTCAAAAATACTTGCCAAAACCTCGTTTTTGGTTTGTACTTTTGCCGTTCGGCCCTGCCGAAATCTTTCAATTACAAATAAATAACATGCAACAAGTTAAAAAAGGTGATACTGTAAAAGTGCATTATCATGGTAAGTTAACAAATGGTTCAACTTTTGATTCTTCAGAAGGTAGAGAGCCACTTGAGTTTGAAGTTGGTGGCGGTATGGTAATTCCAGGCTTTGATGATGGTGTTACAGGTATGGCTATTGGCGAAAAAAAGACAGTAACGATTCCTGCAGATCAGGCTTACGGACCTAAGCAAGAAGAAATGGTTATGGAATTTCCAAAAGACCGTTTCCCTGAAGACATGGTTCCTGAAGTTGGTATGCAATTAAATATGAGTAATGGCAGCGGACAAAATTTCCCTGTTGTTATTGTAGAAGTAAAAGAAACAGCTGTTGTATTAGATGCGAACCATCCTTTAGCAGGCGAAACACTAATTTTTGATTTAGAATTAGTAGCTATCAACGGCGCTACTTCTATGATCATTATGCCATAGTATTTCAAATTAATTTTGAATAAAAAGAGCCGCTCTACCATAGTAGAGCGGCTCTTTTTCGTACATTTAAAACCATGATGACAGCTTATAATTTTACAGTTACCGAAAGGTTCCTACGTTATGTGCAAATTGATACACAAAGTGATCCTGCAGCTACTTGTTTTCCTAGCACAGCAAAGCAGTTACACCTTGCGCAGCTATTAGAAAAAGAATTGGCAGCCATGGGTCTTGCAAATGTTCATATCGACGAGCATGGCTATACACATGCAACCATACGAAGTAATACCACTAAAAATGTGCCCGTTATATGTTTTTGTAGCCATATCGATACTGCGCCGGATTGTAGTGGCACAGGTGTAAAACCCATACTGCATAAAGATTACACGGGTGCGCCCATTGTTTTACCTGATGACAATAGCCAGGTTATCACCACAGAAGCCTATCCGTATTTAAAAAATCATATTGGTAAATCAGTTATTACAGCGAGTGGTACAACGCTACTTGGTGCTGACGATAAAAGTGGTGTTGCCATTATTATGGATATGGCACATTATTTAACAACGCATCCAGATGTTAAACACGGCGACATTAAAATATTATTTACACCCGATGAAGAAGTAGGTAGAGGCACCGAAAAATTAGACCTATCAAAACTAGGCGCTCATTTTGGATTTACACTAGATGGCGGCGAGCTAGGTAGTTTTGAAGATGAAACTTTTAGTGCAGACGCTGCAACCATCGTAATTGATGGTGTTAACGCGCATCCTGGATATGCAAAAGGTAAAATGGTTAATGCCCTAAAAATTGCGGCAGAAATTGTAGCCGCGTTACCAAAAGATGTTTGGTGTCCGGAAGCTACTAGTGGTAAAGAAGGTTTTGTGCATCCAGTAGGTGTACAGGGTATTCAGGAAAAAGCAACCATCGAATTTATTGTGCGTGATTTTGACACGGCAACACTAGCAGTGCACGAAAAAAAATTGTTTGACCTAGCGCAAAATATTGTCTCCAAATATCCAGGGGCAACCATTACCTGTTCTGTAACTGAACAGTACCGTAACATGAAAGAAATTATTGACCAGCACCCGCATATTTCGGCGCTTGCAAAGGCGGCTTATGAAAAAGCTGGGCTCACGCTGGTTAAAGAACCCATTAGAGGTGGGACGGATGGTTCAAGACTTAGTTTTATGGGCCTCCCTTGCCCTAATATATTTACCGGCATGCAGGCTATTCACAGCAAGCACGAATGGGTGGGGGTAAATGAT
>CANEWV010000057.1 GCA_947442905.1 Chitinophagaceae bacterium
GGTATTTTATTTGAATGGTTTTCATTTGGCAATCCATTTCCTGCCAAAGAAAAACCTGGTTACGATAGCGCTTACAAATATTTTAATGACTTAATAATGGCGGGTGCAGAAACAACACCTATTATGATGGACGCCAACGAAGACCTTTTTAGACCCACGCATGTTTTTGAAAGAGGCAGTTGGCTTTCTAAAGGAAAACTGGTTGCACCTGATGTGCCTGCTGTATTACCGGGCCTTCCAAAAAATGCACCTAAAAATAGACTTGGTCTTGCGATGTGGTTAACGGATAAAAACAATCCGCTTGTTTCACGCACACTCGTTAATAGACTTTGGGAACAGTTATTTGGAACGGGTATTGTTGAAACTCTCGAAGACCTGGGCACGCAGGGCTTATCGCCAACCCATCAAACCCTATTAGATTATTTGGCATGGCAACACATGCACACGCACAATTGGAGTATTAAAAAAACACTGAAAGAAATTTTACTCTCTGCAACGTATAGGCAGCAATCGATATTTACCAAAGAGCTGCTAAAAAAAGATCCGTACAATAAATTATATGCAAGAGGTCCAAGGGTAAGACTTTCGGCAGAGCAAATTAGAGATCAAACACTTGCGGTAAGCACGTTATTAAGTCCTAAAATGTATGGCAAAAGTGTAATGCCGTATCAGCCAGATGGTATATGGCGTTCGCCCTATAATGGCGATGCTTGGAAATTATCGGAAGGCGAAGATCAGTATAGACGTTCACTTTATACATATTTTAAAAGAACAGCTCCTTACCCATCGATGCTCACATTTGATGGCGGTGCCAGAGAAGTATGTGTAATTAGACGCATTAGAACCAACACACCCCTTCAAGCGCTTACATCATTAAACGATTCGTCTTATATTATTATGGCCCGCTCTTTTGCAAAAAGTATGGACAAAGTAAATGGCTCTATTGAGGCAAAAATAAAAATGGGTTACGAAGAGATGATGTACAAACCCATTGCTCCTGCTAAATTAAATGTACTCACTAGTTTATACCAATCGAGTTTGTCAAAATACCAGAGCAATAAAAAAGCAGCAACAGTGCTGGTGAGCGATAGCACACTTGCATCACCTACCAATAGAGCAGCCCTTGTTGTAGTAGCCAACGCCATGCTTAATTTAGACGAATGGCTCAATAAAAATTAATTCCCATGACGCAAAAAGAATTACATAACCAGCGCCTAGTTAGAGAAGCCCAAAAAGTGGTGATGCAGCAGCATACACGCAGACATTTTATTAAAGAAAGCGCCATGGGTTTAGGTGCACTTGCACTAGGCAATTTATTAGGCGGTTGCAGCACAGGAAGTAATAATATATTTGATGCCACCAATCCATTAGCGCCAAAGGCCGCTCCATTTTTAGGAAAAGCCAAGTCAGTTATTTATTTACACATGGCAGGCGCACCTTCTCAATTAGAAATGTTTAGCTATAAGCCGGAGCTTGCTAAATTAGACGGTCAAGATTGTCCGCCTTCATTACTCAACGGGAAAAAATTTGCATTTATTAGAGGCGTTCCTAAAATGCTAGGCCCACAAGCAAGTTTTAATAGATATGGCCAGAGTGGTACTTGGGTTTCAGAAAACCTACCACACTTATCTACCGTTATTGATGACGTAGCCGTGCTTCAGGCCGTTACCACCGATCAGTTCAACCACGCACCTGCGCAACTACTCATGCATACAGGAACGCCTCGTTTAGGTAGGCCTAGTATGGGTTCTTGGGTAACCTATGGCCTTGGTACCGAAAATAAAAACCTTCCGGGATTTGTGGTACTCACTTCGGGCGGTAATAATCCGGATGCTGGAAAAAGTGTTTGGGGAAGTGGTTTTTTACCAAGTGTGTATCAAGGTGTGCAGTGCCGCAGCGAAGGCGATCCTGTTTTATTTATTAAAGATCCTGCAGGCATGGACCGCGATATTAGAAAAGCAAGTATCGACGCTATTAATAAAGTCAATGAAGAATCTTATAACGAGTATCAAGATCCAGAAACCTTGTCTCGTATTTCTCAATACGAACTGGCGTACAAAATGCAAATTTCTGTACCGGGTGTTATGGATATTAGTACCGAGCCGGAATATATTCATGAAATGTATGGCACCAAACCAGGCGAATCATGTTTCGCCAACAACGTTTTACTCGCGCGCAAGCTGGTAGAAAAAGGCGTTCGCTTTGTACAACTATTTGATTGGGGTTGGGATACACACGGCGACTCTGCGGGCAACGCCGTAGACATTGGATTAAAAAATAAATGCCGAAAAATTGATAGACCTATAACCGCGCTTTTACAAGATTTAAAACAAAGAGGTTTACTCGATGAAACACTGGTTGTGTGGGGTTCTGAATTTGGCAGAACGCCAATGCAAGAAAATAGAGATGGTAAAACCATGCCATTTAAAGGTCGCGATCACCATGGCGAAGCCTTTTCGATGTGGATGGCTGGCGGTGGCATTAAAGGCGGAACTACCTATGGCGAAACAGATGAAATTGGCTACAATATTGTAAGCGGTAAAGTAGAAACATTTGATGTGCAGGCTACTATTTTAAATCAATTAGGTTTTGACCACGAAAAATTCACCTACGAATCTCAAGGTCGAAACTTTAGATTAACAGATTTAAGTGGCAAAGTTATTCATGATATTATAGCTTAAAAATGATACAAATGATTAGTGCTGGTATTGGCAGGTTACACCCTGTTTTTGTTCACTTGCCTATTGGCATTTTACTCTTTGCTGCCCTACTATTTTTTGCATCAAAAAAACAAAGGTTTGCAAATATGTCATTGGCGGTAGCGCCTGCACTTGCCATTGGTTCTTTTTTTTCGATCCTATCCTGCATTACCGGTTATTTACTTTCTATTTCAGATGCGTATAACGAGGATATTATTTTTAAGCATCAGTGGCTGGGCATTGCAACGGCCGTTACAAGTGTTGTATGTTATTTCGTTTATCAAAAAAAACAAGGACTGTTTGGCATATTCATTACGCTATTATCTACACTAATTATGGTTACCGGACATTACGGTGGTAGCCTTACGCATGGAGCGGATTATTTAACGGCTTCCTTTAATAAAAGTACAAGTGATGCTAAAAAAGTAATAGCCAATATAGATGAAGCAGTTGTATACACAGATATTATTGAGCCGATCCTCGCAACCAAATGTTACAGTTGCCATGGCGAAAGCAAACAAAAAGGAAAATTAAGACTTGATCTTCCCAATTATATTTTACAAGGCGGCGAAGAAGGAAAAGTATTAACTCCTTACCAACCCGGCAGCAGTGAAATCATAAACCGCTTATTACTGCCTACCTCTAACGAAGAACATATGCCACCCAAAGAAAAACCACAGCTTACAAAAGACGAGGTTGCTTTACTACACTGGTGGATAGAGTCGGGCGCAAATTTTACGGCAGCTGTAAAAAACACAAAACAAACGGCCGCAATTAAAGGACTATTGGCATCGTTTTCAAATGGTGCAAGCGGTGGTGACGATGGTGCAAACGCCTCTTCAGGAGCCAGCATTCTCCCAACTAAAAATGCAAGCCCAATATTTGCAGATCTATTGGCTCAGTTAACCAAAGAAGGCATTGTAGTGGTGCCCGTTGTAAACGGATCTAATTATGTGCGTGCCAATTTAATTGGTGTCGAAAATCTAAGCGCGCAAACCTTTCAACTATTATCCAAAATATCAGATCAGCTATTACAATTAAACGCATCCTTTACAGCTGTTAAAGACGAACATTTATTGGCCTTATCTAATTGCAAACAGCTTAAACAACTTGAATTAAATGGCACTGCAATAACCAATAAAGGACTTGCATCACTTACTGCATTAGAAAATTTAGAAAGTTTAAGTATCACGCAAACAAAAGTTACCGCTGATGGGATTGGCAATGTAAGCGCGCTAAAAAAATTAAAAAAAGTATACCTCTATGGTACTGGTTTTACAAATGCAGCTGTTGCAGCGTTAAAACAAAAAATGCCAGGGTTACTAATAGATACGGGAGGATATAAATTACCGATTTTAGCAACAGATACTACAGAAGCTAAAGCACCAGTGGTAAAAACCAATTAACTGAAAATAAATTACGGTATTAAGCTAACTACTTGCCGTTTATTATCCGCTAATCATGCGCACATATAAATCCTCTACCTTTTTACGTGCCCAAGGGGTTTTGCGTAAAAACTTAAGGCTCGATTGAATGCTCGGATTATCATTAAAACAATTGATAGGGATATGCTGCCCCAAATCTTCCCAGCCAAAATAAGCAACCAGTTCAGTTACTATTTTTTCGAGGGTTTTACCGTGTAAGGGGTCATTTGACACTTGTTGCATATGCAATATTAAGTAATTTGCTGCCATGACAGCACACCGATACTTTGTAGTACATAAACCAGTAAACATGGTTTCTCAATTTATCAGCTCTCATGATGTTAATTTACTAGGTAGTTTAAATTTTGATTTTCCGGAGGGCACCCATGCCATTGGTAGATTAGACAACCATTCGGAAGGGCTATTATTATTAACCACCAATAAAAAAGTAACCAAGCTTTTATTTCAAGGCCATAAGCCGCATACTAGAACATATCTGGTTCAAGTTAAAAATAAAATAACCCCTGCCACGGCAGATGCACTAGCAAATGGCATCCAAATTAGTGCACCCGGCGGAAGCGCTTATTTAACCAGCCCATGCACTGTTAACATTGTCGAGGACCCAGCAGTGTATAGTCATTTATTTGAATCGTCTTTACTAACGCCAGCAATACCCCTGCATCAAAATGTAGTAACCAGTTGGGTGCTCATTACTTTAACCGAAGGAAAATTCCATCAGGTGCGTAAAATGGTGGCAGCCGTGCATCACCGCTGCATCAGACTTATAAGAGTAGCCATCGAAAATATTTATTTAGGGGAGTTACCTGCAGGTGGTGTAAAAGAAATACAGGAAGATGATTTTTTTAAACTCCTTGATCTTTAAGCCTCTTTTTTATAGAAAAGATGCATCAGAATAATATGCGGAAGGCTTACACAAGCCAAGAAAACAAAAAAAGTAGCAGCGTAGGATTGTATCAGCCTCGCATTTGCATTTTGCAGGTATAAAATGATTGCAAAAATAAAGAGCGCCCCCATGTTAAAAGGCAAAGACTGTAGGTACAGTTTTTTTGTAGGCGTTTTGAGTTTAGTAGCGATATGCCCCCAAGCATTTATACTATGCGAACCAACAAAGTACAATCCAAAAGCAAGCATCAGTGGCATTTGCATACCAAGTACAAGTATCGCCATTAAATACACGCAGGTTTTTTTAGACATCCACCAAATTGGGAGTATTGAAAAATACGAAACTGCAAGTACTGCATTTTTATACGCGTAAAGGTCTACCCTTTCTAAAAAACTTGAAACGCCGTTTATGCTATTAAGTACCAAAATGGATGTTTCAAGATGCGAAAAAATAATAAAGAGTAAAATAGACAACCCTATTATAAACGCATACAGCTTTTGCGATACCGAATCAAGTGAAACACGCATTTCCACCATTTCAGATTCACCAAAATGATACGCCGAATAAGCTATAAATAATAGTAATGAAAATACTGGAAACCACTGCCAGAGTGCAAAATAAGCTGCTATAATACATACATACTGCACCACAAACCTTACGAGGTTAAAATTTTTAGACTGCACCAATAAATGATCGACAGCACCATGCGGAAGCCCAACTGCCAATAGGCCTGCAATTAAACCCGTGTATCCAAACTGGCTAGCCACTGCTGGGCTCATCCACTCTAGAAAAAAATACAAAGCCATGCATCCAACTGTATATAAGTACCCTTTTTTAAAATAGCTCGTAAAGTAAATGCCACAGGCCCTTAAAAATGGAAAGATTGGTAGTGATGCAAATATTTTTATTTCAGCGGACACCGTAGACTTCTCTTCTAAAAAAGAAAAAATAGCCTGAATAGAATTTTTTTGAAACAGCGCCGTAAATATTTTTTTACCTAGTTGTGGCCATCTAATTAAAATAATTAAAAGAAGGTGATCGTAAAACAAAAAACGGGTTTTTGATGATTCTGATTTTGCAGAATTTTCAAATGCCGCTGCAAATTCATACATCTTTTTAAAACCATACCCTGTGGTAGGCTTAATTAAATTAGCACGAGCACCCATATGAATAATACGGTCATCAACAGATGCTGGGTGTTTTAATACCGTCATGGGAATGCAGCCTTCTTCTTCGGCGATAATTTCATAACCGCCAAACTGAGCACTAATTTTATCATCCAATATTTTTTTTGCGTAATCAACATCAATGGTATCAACGCCAAATCTGGTAAGTTCTACCAAACACTCATTTGGGGCATATGGTAAGTTGTAAACAAACTGCGTATAGTTAGACTGATCCACATCAAAATTCATCATTTGAAATGTATCCGTACTTAATAACGCCTCTTTTAAACGAATATGGTATCCAAAAAATGTCTGAAGTAAATAAGACTTATTGTTAGCCTCTGGCGCAAAATTGGGTGGTCTACTATCAAAAACAATAGCGCCTTTTATAGCCTTGCTGTCAAAAGCAATTTCGACATGATTTGTATGTGGATTTAAACTTTCTACTTGCGCTTCAAACACATCAATAGGGTGAGATGCAATGGTAGCTTGCAAGAAATTATAAAAATCGATACTTCTTATACAATGATAAGGTTGGTCCTGAATGGATTGAACCTTTGTTGCATTGGTTTGAACAAATTGATACTGATAACTAATGATAGAGGAAAGGTCTTTAACGATAGATGCATCAGGAGTAGACCAAAAACAATAGGTTTTATCGTTTATGTTTTTTTGTGCTTTTTCAATGACAGCAATGCGCTTTGTATGTTGGTATCCTCTTTTAATGAACTCTAACAACATGAGTCCATTGGAAGCGCCCATTCCAATAAACACATAATCATAGGGAGTGTCACGGTTATTGGCATTATGATTTTGGTCTGAAAACATGCAAGCGAAAAAACGATAACGTTTAAAAAATAAAAGGCGAGGTGTGCAATAAACACATACCTCGCCTTTTTATAAAACTATTGAATCAATTAATCTTGAGATCTGCTTAATGAATAGATCACTAAACCAAATCCAATCTTGTTGATTGCATCAGCAACGTTGTAAACGATATCCATGTAGTGAGAAGCTAAAGCTGCATCAGCTACTAATTGAATACCAAATAATCCACCTGGAGTTCCTAAGATGTAACCTAGAGGATAGATAGCCCATCCAACAAGCACGAACCAAGCAAGTGTTTTTGTTGCTTTTGCAACTTGAGCACCAGCAGTTTGAGCAAGTTGAGAAACTTCACCAAACCATACTAAGTAAACAATGTAGAAATAAGCAGCACCTGAAGCTACGCCCCAAATTACACTACTACCTCTGTAAATTGTTTCACCGAAGTAACCAGTTACAAGCATTACTAAAGAAGCGAAAATCAACTTCCATAATAAACCTTGCTTAGCACCCGCTTTTTTAGTGATCAAGTAAAACTCAACGCACATAAGAGGTACAGTTAAGATCCAGTCTACGTATCTGAAGAAGGTAGGTGAATCTCCAGTTGCTAGATTGTACCCTCTCATGTAGTAGTAGTGTACTGCTGCGATGAAAGTGATCAAACCAGAAACTAAAACAGAAGTTCTCCATTTTGTTGGAGTTGAGCTCAACTCAAAAAAGAAGAATACAGACGCGGCCATCATAGCCATTGTTCCGATAAAAAACGTAAACGCTACGTAATTGTCGGAGGCGATTTTTAAGTGTTCCATAGGGCAAATAAATTTGTTTAGACTAATTTAACAAGAATTTTGTTTAATTGTTGAATTAAAAAGATACACAGTAATGCATAATTACCCGATTTTGTTAAATATGAACAAGGCAACACTAAACAAAACTGATGTAATAGCATGAATAGCAACCTAATAGGAAATTTAAAGTAATATGAAAAAAAAGAATAAAAGTTTATAATTTGTGGATTGGATAAAAATCAATTGAAAACAAGTAACATTAAAGCATTAAGTCGCTATCAATCAGCATTTTAAAAAAATGGCCTTTGTTGAAATTAATCGGGATAGGGTAAAATTGAACTAAAATGAAAAACGAAATAGACAACTATATAGAAGGCTTTCCACCAGTTGTACAAAAACAATTGAAAGAAATAAGAGCCATCATTAAAGCAGCAGCCCCTGAAGCACAGGAA
>CANEWV010000058.1 GCA_947442905.1 Chitinophagaceae bacterium
CAATACACTGACTCCCAAATTCTTTTGCCAAACTAGCAATAAGTGAAGGATTTTTAAATGCAGCTGAATTGACTGCAATTTTATCGGCACCATTTTGTAATAATACGCGCACGTCTTCGATACTTGACACACCCCCACCTACAGTAAATGGAATATTAATAACCGCTGCAATTTTTTTTGCTAAATCCGCTAAGGTTTTACGTTTTTCATTGGTAGCCGTAATATCTAAAAAAACCAGTTCATCTATACCAGCTGCTGCATAAAAAGCGCCTAGCTCGACAGGATCGCCAGCGTCTCTAATATTTTCGAAATTGACACCTTTAACGGTTCTGCCATTTTTGATATCCAAACAAGCAATAATTCTTTTTGCTAACATAAAAATGAGTTATGCATTAAACTGTTGTAACGATTCTAGTGAAATACGGTTTTCATAAATAGCTTTACCTACAATGGCTCCTGCACAACCAATAGTATCAAGTGTTTCTAAATCTTGTAATGAACTTACACCACCACTTGCTACGAGTTTTAGATTCGGAAACAACTGAATCAGTGACTGATAAAGTGCAGTGGAAGGGCCTTCTAGCCTACCATCTTTTGAAACATCGGTACAAAAAATATTGGTAATACCTTGTGCAAGGTAATCACCTATAAATGATTCGATTGCTATGTTTGATGTTTGCATCCAACCATTAACAGCTATTAAGTTGTCTTTTACGTCTGCGCCTAAAAAAAAGCTATCAGCACCATATACATTCACCCAACTTAAAAAAAGAGTAGGATTGGCTACCGCAATACTACCAATGGTAGCAAGGGTCGCGCCCCTTTCAAATACAAGCGCCACATCATCATTGGTTTTAATGCCACCCCCAAAGTCAATCACTAATTTTGTATTAAGCGCAATGCTTTCAAGCACTTTCCAATTTTTTACAGCACCGGCTTTAGCGCCATCCAAGTCAACCAAATGTAAACGCTGTATACCAGCTGCTTCAAAAGCTTTTGCAACTTCTAATGGATCTTCGTTGTAAATGGTTTTTTGAGCATAATCACCCTCTGTTAAACGAACACATTTTCCATCAATAATATCTATAGCAGGTATGATTTGCATCTTATATAATATCTAAAAAGTTTTGTAATATTTTTTCTCCAACTGCTGCGCTTTTTTCGGGATGAAACTGCACCCCATAAAAATTATTTTTGTGTAGCGCCGCACTATAGGGCAAGATATATTTTGTAGTGGCAATAGTATCAGGCCCAAGGGCTGCATAATACCCATGCACAAAATAACAATAGGCGTTTGTTGGGAGACCCTTAAATAAGTTTGACGAATAATCACTTATCGTATTCCAACCTACCTGCGGAATTTTATCGGCTCCATTGGCTAAAAATGAAACCACACGCTCATCAAATACAGATAAGCAGCTGGTGTTGTTTTCTTCCGAATAGGAACATAGTAGCTGCATACCTAAACAAATGCCCAATACTGGTTGCTCCAGGTTTTTAATAACGGCATCTAAACTTCTTTCTTTTAAATACGCCATGGCTGTACTCGCCTCTCCTACACCCGGAAAAATAACTCGGTCCGCTTTTTGCAATTCCTCTATATTATCTGTTACAACCGGACTAATACCGAGTCTTTCAAGCGCATAGGTAACTGATAATATATTTCCTGCATTATATTTTACAATTGCAACATTCATACTATGATTTACCCGTTATAGATGATAAAAATTGAGCGGTAGTAGCAGCTACATCTGTACTATTTTCAAGCGCTCGAATATATGCAGATCCAATAATGGCGCCCGCTGTATGTCTACTAGCCAGTTCAAAGGATGCTGCATCTTTTACGCCAAACCCAACCAAAATGGGATTGTTTAACTGCAACTGTTTTAATTTTTGCAAATAAGCGTCAACTGCATCAAAATTAAGTGCAGATCCTGTTGTAGCAGAAGCACTAACTGCATATAAAAATCCAGAACTTAGGGAGTCTAAATATTGAATACGCTCGGTTGGTGTTTCGGGCGTTACTAAAAAGATAAAATCTAAATGGTGCTTTTTTAAGATAGTGCCGTATTTTGTTTCAAACTCATACGCTGGCATATCCGGTAAAATAAGACCATCTACGCCTACCGCCGCAGCTGCTGCACAAAATTTCTCGAACCCAAATTGCAACACGGGATTCATATAACCCATAAGCACCACAGGAATATTACTTGTGGCTCTCAATGATTTTAATTGCTCCAATAAAACCTCGATAGACATCCCGTTTTCTATGGCTTTGGCACCACTTTCTTGTATCACGGGCCCGTCCGCTAGTGGGTCTGAATAAGGCATACCTATTTCTACTAAATCGGCACCATTTTTTTCGAGTGCAGCAATGATCGGTAGCGTACTATCTAGTGTTGGATAACCTGCTGTACAGTATACGTTTAATACATTTGATGACTTGGCATCAAATAGCTTTTTTAATCTTGTCATGAATCTAATTTTTGCATGTACGTAGATAAATCTTTATCGCCTCTTCCACTCAAACAAATAACAACGGTATCAGTTGGCTTCCACTTTATTTGGTCAAGTGCTGCAAAAGCATGTGCAGTTTCTAGGGCAGGAATAATACCTTCTGTTTTACTAACATGAAAAGCAGCATCCATCGCTTCATCATCAGTAGCACTTAAAAACAAACCTCTGCCTGATGTATATAAATTTGCATGCATTGGGCCAATACCAGGATAATCTAACCCAGCCGAAATACTATGTGGCTCTATCACCTGTCCATCAGTTGTTTGCATTAATAAACTTTTACTGCCGTGCAAAATACCGGGCGTACCTAATTGTGTAGTGGCAGCACTCATACTCGTTTGTACGCCATGGCCTGCCGCTTCTACCGCTACAATTTGCACAGACGGTTCTTCTAAAAAATGGTAAAAAGCACCAGCAGCATTACTACCACCTCCCACACAAGCAATAACATGTGTTGGAAGTTCAGTACCAGTTTGTACTAATAATTGTTTACGAATTTCTGCACTAATTACACTTTGAAAACGTGCCACCATATCAGGGTAAGGATGTGGACCTACAACGCTGCCAATAATATAATGGGTATCGGTAGGATTATTGATCCAATCTCTGATGGCTTCATTGGTGGCATCTTTTAGCGTTTTACTACCACTTGTAGCTGGCACAACAGTAGCACCCAGCATGCGCATGCGAGCTACATTGGGCGCCTGTCTTTCAATATCTTTTTCGCCCATATACACAATACATTCCATGCCCTTTAAAGCACATACAGTGGCAGTTGCAACACCATGTTGTCCGGCACCCGTTTCTGCAATGATGCGCGTTTTACCCAGCTTTTGTGCAAGTATAATTTGACCAATGGTATTGTTAATCTTATGCGCCCCAGTATGACACAAATCTTCTCTTTTTAAGTAGATGGTTGTCCCATACTGCGCACTCAGGCGTTTAGCTAAAAATAAAGGCGTTGGCCTACCCACATAATGATGCAATAGATCGTTCACCTCTTGTTTAAAATCTTCATCGTCCATTATTTGTAAATACTGGCTTTTAAGCTGTGCCACATTTGCAAATAACATTTCAGGAATAAAGGCACCGCCAAAATCTCCGTAATAACCATGCTCGTTTGGATTTGTAAATGTTTGTTGCATCATTAAAGGGCTTTAATCGTTGGAATAAAAGATTGTAATAATTGTATGTTTTTTTGTCCGGGCTCCGTTTCAAACTTACTGTTAACATCTACTGCGGTACAATTACCTGCTGCATCAGACTGTACAAAAGAAGTTATTTTAGAAACATCGTCAGGCCCAATGCCACCACTTAAAAAATAAGGCTTTTGCTTGGTAGCATTAGCAAGTTTTGTCCAATCAAATGAAATACCTGATCCACCATACACACTAGAGGCTGTATCAAATAGTAAATAATCTACTTCTTCTAAATATTCGGAAATTTTATAAGCTACATCATCTGTTTCTGAAATTCTAAATGCTTTAATAACCGGATACTGATTGGCCATTTCTTTACAATAATTGGGTGTTTCGTCTCCATGAAGTTGCACCATATCAAGTCCTGCTGCAGTTGCTGTAGCAATAACCTGATCCATGGGTTCATTTACAAATACACCTACTTTTAAAACACCAGGCATTTGAAGATCCTTTATTTGTTCAAGTGTAAGCTTATTTAAAACATAGCGCTTTGAAGCTGGATAAAAAATAAATCCAATATAGTTAACCCCTTCTTTATGTAAAGCAAGGGCCTCATCTATACTGGTGATACCACATACTTTAATTTTCATGTTCACGTTTTTTTAAGTCAGCTACAAATGCAGCAAATGCTGCAGCCGGATCCGGTGTTTTCATAAAATTTTCACCTATTAAAAAACCATCAAAACCTTCTTTTTTAAGTTCAATAATAGTTGACACATCACTAATGCCACTCTCTGCAATTTTAGGTAAATGAGCCGGCAACATTTTAGCAAGCGCAATTGAGTGCGCAAGGTCTACTTCGAATGTTTTTAGGTTACGGTTATTGATGCCAACCATATCTACGTTATCACATACATGATCTAACTCTTCTTTGGTATGAATTTCAAGTAACACTTCAAGTCCGGTATCTTTTGCAACTGCTGCTAGATGCTTAACCTCAGTAGGTGTAAGACAGGCTGCAATCAACAATATCACTTCGGCCCCATATGCTTTTGCTTCTATAATTTGATAGGGATCAATCATAAAATCTTTGCGCAAAATGGGCGTTTCATGTACCGTTGCCGCCGTTAAATCTTGTAAGATTCCACCAAAAAAATCAAAATCAGTTAATACCGAGAGCCCAGAAGCGCCATGTGCCGCGTAAGCAGCCGTTACATCTTTAACAGTAGCTGTATCATTAATAATTCCTTTACTAGGAGACTTCCTTTTAAATTCGGCTATGATACCCGTTTTACCAGGCATTGTAAGATAAGAAGCCATTGATAAAGCAGGTGCCTTATAAAAAGGCATTTGCTTTAAAACGCTTTCAGCAACAAGTTCTTTTTGAACAGCTACCTCTTCTTTTTTACGGGCTATTATTTGATCTAATATATTCATATTATTGAACCGCTATTAATTGTTGTAAAACTTGATATGCTTTTTGACTATCTAAACTATCAACAGCCGCCGCATAGGCCTCCTCATAAGTCGCATACTTATGCGTGGCAAATAATGCAGATGCTGCATTGGCAAGCACTACGGCATTTTGCGCCATCGTTCCTTCGCCCTTTATAATTTTTAAGAATATAGCAGCTGATGCTTCTACGGTATCACCTCCCACTAAATCTTCTGGGAAAACAATGCGCTTGCCCAGCGATGTTGCAGAAACGATTCGCTCCCCTTTTGCTGTAAATATTTTGCTATCACTTGTTAAAGAAATTTCGTCGTAGCCATCAAGTCCATGGATGATGGTATAATTAACACCTTCTTCTTGCAATAAATAATGATAAATTCTAGCCATTTCTAAACTATACACACCAATAAGTTGATGTGCAGGCTTAGCAGGATTTACGAGTGGTCCTAGCATATTAAAAAAAGTACGAACACCTAAGTTTTTTCTAATAGGCCCCACTAATTTTAATGCAGGATGAAAAAGTGGTGCATGCAAAAAACAAATATTCGCAGCATCTAGCTCCTGTTTTAATTTGGATTCATCGTTTTTAAATACATACCCAAGCTGTTCCATTACATTGGAAGACCCACTAATGGTACTAGTGCCATAGTTTCCATGCTTGGCTACTTTTTGACCAGCACCCGCCACAATAAAACAGGACAGTGTAGAAATATTAAACGTATTTTTTCCATCCCCACCCGTACCCACAATATCCAGTAAATCATGCGTTCCTAAATTTACAGGAACAGCCAGCTCAAGTAAGGCATCTCTAAAACCTTGTAGTTCCGCAATGGTAATGCTGCGCATTAAAAACACAGTCATTAGAGAAGCTAATTCGCTATCATTATAGGCACCCGAAGACATAGACAGTAAAAGATCTTTAGCTGCCGCTCTAGTTAGCGTTTTGTGTTCGAATAAATATTGTAAAATCTTTTTCATTTTAATAACCAGTTTTTAATAACCGTTTCGCCACTTGGCGTTAAAACACTTTCTGGATGAAATTGTACACCACACACATCATACGAAGTATGCTCAATGGCCATAATCAATCCGTTTTCATCGGTGGCCGTTACTTTTAGTTCATTAGGCAAGTCTTTGCTTGCAATAACCCAACTATGATAACGTCCTACTTCGACACTATCTTCTAAACCATTGAATAAATAATTAGTGTTATCAATTTTTATGGGGGTAGCAACACCATGATATACCGTAGTTAAATTTTCTAGTGTAGCACCAAACGCCTCACCAATGGCCTGATGACCAAGGCAAACACCAAGTATAGATTTAGACGCAGCATACTGCTTAATTAATGGAAGCAGCAGCCCTGCTTCTGATGGAATACCTGGCCCTGGAGACAATATAATTTTATCGTACTCAGCAACCTCTTCGAGCGTAATTTGATCATTTCTAACAACCGTCACTTTTTGATTCGTTATTTTTTCAACGAGGTGTACTAGGTTATACGTAAATGAATCATAATTATCAAAAACCAATATTTTCATACCAACTACTTTTATATTCCAGCAGCTAAAACCACTGCTCGTTTTAATGCATTTAATTTATTGTTCACTTCTTGCAATTCGCTTTCAGGATTCGATGAAACAACCACGCCTGCCCCTGCTTGATAATAGAGTGTATTGTCTTTACTTAAAAAGCTGCGAATCATGATGGCATGGTTAAAATCACCATTAAAGCCTACAAAGCCAATAGCGCCACCATAATAGCCGCGTGCCGTTGTCTCCAATCCGTCTATAATTTCTAGTGCCTTAAACTTTGGTGCACCACTTAAAGTGCCGGCAGGAAATGTTTGCGCTAACACACTAAACGGATTTGCATCAGCTCCTAATGTGCCCACCACTTCGCTTACCAAATGAATTACATGCGAATAAAATTTGACCTGCTTGAACTGACTAACCGTTACCGCAGTGCATGACCTACTTAAATCATTACGCGCAAGATCAACAAGCATTACATGCTCTGCATTTTCTTTAGCGTCTTCTAATAATTTTGCAGAAAGCGCTTTATCCTCCTCATCGTTTCCTGTTCTTTTAAATGTTCCAGCAATTGGATGCATCACGGCTTTATTGTTTCGAACAATTAGCTGCGCTTCTGGAGATGACCCCATTAATTTATAATCACCATAATCAAAGAAAAATAAATACGGAGAAGGATTAACGCTCCTTAAAGCGCGGTATACATTAAACTCATCTCCTTTAAAAGACTGTTCAAATCTTCTACTAAGTACAATTTGAAAAACATCCCCACGTAAACAGTGTTGAATACCTTTTTCTACCATGGCCTTATACGTGTCGTCTGTAACATTTGAACGCTCATCACCAACTGGGTTAAATGGAAACTGCGGCACGTCTTTGTTTCGAATAAGGGATTCGATAAGTGAAGTGTCTGCTTCTTCACTTGCTAGCAAATTTTGACAAATAAATAATTCGTCTTTATAATGATCAAATACAATAACGTACTGATACAACCGATAACGGATGAGTGGAATATTTGTGTTTTTTGCTTCGGAAAATGAAATGGTTTCAAATAAAGGAATGGCATCAAAACTGGTATACCCAAATAATCCTTGGGCAAAATTTGTTTCTTTGTGCGCATGGGGTACCACTTGATAGCCCTGCATATAACTCCACAACTGTTGATCGATTTGTGAACCTGCTACATCCTTTTTTATAGGATCTTGGTGTGGATATTTTAGTTCGATGGTTTTTGAATCCCTAACTTCAATACCGCCTATAGCATTAATACAAATAAAGGAGTAGCTATTTTCTGCAACATGCGCATCGGTACTTTCTAGTAAGATCGTATCTCTAAAACGGTCTCTTAAACGCAGGTAAATACTAACGGGCGTATACACATCCGCTAACATTCTTTTGCTCTCTGTACGTAAATCAATTTTTTTCATAGGATATAAATAAAAAGCCCCGACTTATGATCGGGGCTTTTGAAATTATTCAAAAAGTAGTGGACAGGCCATTACAATCCCCGATTGGAGTTAGTATGCCACCA
>CANEWV010000059.1 GCA_947442905.1 Chitinophagaceae bacterium
ACAGAAATAGCACCCTCCGATTTTAATTTAGAAAACAGCGGCGACTCCTGCATTTTTAAACGGATATAAATAGAAACGCCTACAAGTACAATAGAAAATAAAAATGGAATACGCCAACCCCATGCATTAAATTTTGCAATCGATACAGCCGGGTCAATATCTAAACTATGCCTCGTAAATAAAATTACACTAAGTGATACAAATAAACCTAGCGTTGCCGTTGTTTGAATCCATGAAGTATAATAACCTCTCCTACCTGCAGGCGCATGCTCCGCCACATAGGTTGCAGCGCCCCCATATTCACCACCAAGTGCAAGGCCTTGCAGCAAACGAAGCGTTAATACAATAATAGGCGCAGCAAATCCAATAGATGCGTAACTGGGCACAAGACCAATGGCAAATGTTGATCCACCCATTAAAACAAGGGTTAATAAAAAAGTGTATTTGCGGCCTACCAAATCACCAAGTCTTCCAAAAACAAGCGCACCAAAAGGTCTTACAATAAAACCCGCAGCAAAAGTGGCAAGGGTAGAAAGTAGTGCCGCCGTTGGATTTGTTTTAGGAAAAAACTGACCTGCAATAACGGTAGCGAGGCTTCCAAAAATGTAAAAATCGTACCACTCAATTAAGGTACCAAGTGAAGATGCAGTAATTACCTGCCAAATTTTATTTTGTTTTTTCATGTGCTAAACAATAGTAGCAACAACTTACGCCAACCAACGCATTTTTCCAACTTTTTACGCATCAATAAACGAACAAGCGTTTATTAAATCTTTGCTTAATAAATGAATAATAAAATAGTTAGTAACGTATATTTATGACTTCAAACGACAAGCCATGACCTATCCTTATCAGCTTACAAGCTTTGACGCATATAAAGAAGCCTATAAAAAAAGCATTGAAGACCCTGCTGCTTTTTGGGGCGAGATTGCAGAACATTTTACATGGCGTAAAAAATGGGATACCACACTTGAATGGAATTTTAAAGAACCAAAAGTAGAATGGTTTAAAGGTGGTAAATTAAATATCACCGAAAACTGTTTGGATAGACATATTCCTACCAAAGGACATTTACCTGCACTTATTTGGGAGCCCAATGCACCAGATGAAGCGGGTCGAGTACTCACCTATAGCAAACTCCTTGAAAAAGTTTGTCAATTTGCGCAAGTACTTAAAAACAATGGTGTTCAGAAAGGCGACCGTGTTTGTATTTACATGGGCATGATTCCAGAACTGGCTATTGCAGTGCTTGCCTGCGCGCGTATTGGCGCCATTCACTCTGTGGTGTTTGGTGGATTTTCGGCACAAAGTATTGCAGACCGTTTATTAGACGCGAGCGCTACTTTTATTGTTACCTGCGATGGTGCTTACAGAGGTGCCAAAGACATCCCTTTAAAATCAGTGATTGATGATGCACTTATTGGAAATAAAACTGTTAAGCGCGTTATTGTAGCTACCCGCACACGCACGCCTGTTTCTATGATTAAAGGCCGCGACTGTTGGTGGGAAGATGAAATGAAACAAGTAGAAGAAAAAGGAATCACTTTTATTGAAGCCGAAGAAATGGACGCAGAAGATCCTTTATTTATTTTATACACTTCGGGTTCTACCGGAAAACCTAAAGGCGTAGTGCATACCTGCGGTGGATATATGGTATACACCAACTATACATTTGTAAATGTATTTCAGTACAAGCCTGGTCAAATTCATTTTTGTACAGCAGACATTGGCTGGATTACAGGACATAGTTATATTGTCTACGGACCATTAAGCGCTGGTGCTACCACACTTTTATTTGAAGGTATTCCTACCTGGCCTGACGCTGGAAGATTTTGGGATGTAGTGGATAAATACAAAGTCAATATTTTATACACGGCGCCTACTGCCATCCGTAGTTTAATGGGATTTGGTTTAGGGCCACTTCAAGGAAAAAATTTATCGTCACTAGAAGTATTAGGAACCGTTGGTGAACCTATCAACGAAGAAGCATGGCACTGGTATGATCAAAATGTAGGCAAGGGCCGCTGTCCTATTGTAGATACTTGGTGGCAAACAGAAACGGGTGGTTGTCTCATTTCAAATTTAGCTGGCATAACGCCTGCAAAGCCAAGCTGGGCAACACTTCCCATGCCAGGCCTCGAAATGGTACTCGTAGATGAAAATGGTAAAGAAGTGGTAGCAGAAGGAGATGAAACGATCTCTGGAAACCTATGTATCAAATCGCCATGGCCATCTATATTACGTACTACCTACGGTGATCATGAGCGTTGCAGAACCAACTATTTTGCTACTTACGAGAATATGTATTTTACCGGCGATGGTGCCTTAAAAGATAAGGATGGATTTTTTAGAATTACTGGAAGAGTAGACGATGTACTCAATGTAAGTGGTCATAGAATTGGAACCGCCGAAGTAGAAAACGCTATTAACATGCACGCTGGTGTAGTTGAAAGTGCTGTAGTGGGTTATCCGCACGACGTTAAAGGACAAGGTATTTATGCCTATGTAATATATGGTGGATCACATGCGCAGGACACGCACGGTACTGGTGAACTTGTAAGAAAAGATATTTTACAAACCGTTACACGCATTATTGGTGCCATTGCAAAACCAGATAAAATACAATTTGTATCGGGTCTTCCAAAAACAAGAAGTGGTAAAATTATGCGCCGTATACTTCGCAAAATTGCAGAAGGTGAAACAGAAAATTTAGGCGATACAAGTACCCTATTAGATCCAGCTGTTGTAGACGAAATTAAAAACGGAAAATTATAGCATCATTTTTAATGAAGCGCCTGACCAGTCAGGAAATAAGTTGCCATTTGTTTTTAGCTGCAAATGATTTTCTGCTACCGCACTAAACACGGCTCTAAAATCGGTGGTTACAGGAAGGTCTCTATTATCTTCTAGGTTTTCCTTGGCAAGGCTTCCCATGTTACTATATACTTTTCCGCCGGCAACGTCATTGCCTAATACAAATAGACAGCTTGCTCTACCATGATCGGTTCCACCCGTTCCATTTTGTGCTACGGTGCGGCCAAATTCTGTCATGGTCATAAGCGTAACTTCACTTTGTCGTTCGCCTAAATCCTGCCAAAACGCGGCAATACTATCTGAAAAATCTTTTAGGTTTCGTGCAAAAATACCGTTTGTTGTACCCTGGTTAAAATGTGTATCCCAACCACCGCTTTCTGCAAAACCCACTTCCAGTCCTACATCCATTTTAATAAGTGTTGCAATTTGTTTTAAAGAATTGCCAAGTGCCGAGTTTGGATAAACGGCACCATTAGCGGGCTGGTAATTTTTGATATTGTTTGACTTTAAAATTTTGAGTGCTTCAAAACTTTCTTTACCTGTTTTATTGAGTAGCTCGTTTGCAGTTTGATCGTAAAGCTCTTCAAATGAAGTAGCCGCTTTACCCGCAGCCATTGGATTGCCTTTTAATTGAATAGAAAAATCTTGTAAATTATTAATAGCAATCGCATCCGCATCGCCATATAAACTTCGCGGTAAAGAACTTGTTACACTTACCGCAGAAAACGGCGTAGGCGCATGATTTAGTAAACCAACTGCTCTATTCAGCCAACCACTTGCGGTGCCTTTTGCAAACGGTGTACCCGACTCCATATAATCCTGTGCATCAAAATGACTTCTGGTGGTATTAGGGCTACCCACCCCATGCACTACTGCTAAATTTTTTGTATTAAAATAAGGAAACAAACTTTTTAAAGAAGGGTGCATGGCGTAACGGTCGTCCAAATTAAATAAGCCACCTTCAGCAGCGGTTGGGCTCATAAATAAACCTGGCCTTGCAAGTTGTAAAGCTGGGTCTGCAAAGGGTGTTACAGCCATCAGGCCATCCATCGCACCGCGCTGAAAAATACAAACCAAGGTTTTATTTTTTTTATACATTGGTAGTATTTGCGTGCCCGCTGCTGCTTCTGTAATAAAACGGGGAAGCCCACTGATGCCAGTAGCAAATAATGCAAGCGCACCTGATTTCATAAAAGCCCTTCTGTTTGCCATTTTTATTTATTTATTTGCGCTGAAACGCAGGTGAACCAATAATCACACCAACCACCTGTGCCATACTCTTTAATGGGGTATTATTCATATCAGACATGGATTCTTTTTGCATGTCTTGCATCCCGCCGGTGTCTTTTGTGGCGGATGCAATTTTTTGATCAATATTTTGTGCGCGCACAATGGACATAATGCGCTCCGAATTTTCTTTTTGATTAGCAACCGGTAGTAATAGTTTGGTATAAATTTGAAGCGCTTCTTCTACACTTTCAGGTTCATGGTTTTGATTGAGGGCTAATAAATTAGTTTTAAACCCTGGTATTTTTTGCGCAGCAATCGCCATTCCAAAATTCATTCTATTTAATAGTGACCCTGTATTGATCCAAAAATTTGCCCTATCCGGAAAGCCAGTTGGCGCCTGATAAAAATAAAATTTTTGACCCATTTTTTCGGACCAGGTAAACACCTGATAAGGCGCTGCTACTTCGGTACCCGTTGCGCGTACGGCACTCACCGCCAGTTCAAATGGAGATTTTATTTTTTCTTTTTCTTTGGCCTTGGTCCAAAAATCAGGATGCATTACCATGGTTAACAACACTTCTTTAATATCTCCTTTAGATCTTAAAAATGTTTTGGCCATTTCGTCTACAACGGCTATTGGTGGTTCGTCGGCTATAAATTTAGCAGCCATTTTGGTAGCAATAAATCGCGCCGTTGCTGGGTGTGATGCAAGCATAGCAAGCGCTTCCATGCCTTCGTTGTATCCACCATTTGCAGGAAAAGTTTTTCCAAGAATTGTTTTTGCATTTTCGTCGTGCTTTTCACCACTATATAAAAAACAATCTTCTACTTGTAATCCACGACGTGTAAGTTGCGCTGGCGGGATATTTGAAAACCTTTTAGCAAGCGGTCCTTCTTCATACATGGGCTTAACGCCCCAGCCTGTTAAGGCCCTCGCTAGTTCCGTAACATCAGATTGAGTGTATCCACCATTTACACCTAGTGTATGTAGCTCCATCACTTCGCGGGCATAGTTTTCATTTAAACCCTGCGATTTT
Source organism: Chitinophagaceae bacterium (assembly GCA_947442905.1). The sequence goes on from CANEWV010000059.1 coordinate 5,082, forward strand.
CTTTTTTTAATTTGGGTGCTCATCTGATTTTCCATAGCATCCATTTTTTGCATAGAATCTTCAGAAACACTAGCAGCAGCTAGCATTTTTTTAGCAGCATTTAAATCGAGTAAACGCTGTGCTGCTTTTAATTGACGCTTTGCATACTCATTGTCATTGCTGATGCTTAATGCATTGTCTAAATAGAGTAGCATAGCCGGATGCTTAGCAGTTGCAAAAAGGATTGATGAAAAATTGCTGAGCACATTGGGTCTAATCGCATCGCGCTCGTATGGCAACACCAGTTGTTGCACCTGATTTTTTGTAAGTGATACATTAAAATGATTGAACCAAAAATCAGTTAACACTTCTTGTAATTGCGCATCACTATACACCGCTCTAATTACTTTTTGATTGATGAGTTCGCGCTGTAATTCTTGCAAGGGTCTAAAACCATAATCGGCTTGTAATTTTTTGAGAGCCTCCCTGTAAGCGGGTCTATCTGTTTTATCTACCGAGTCTTTATCGATATATCCTTTTGCAATGGCAAGTCTTAAAAGTTGCGCAGGCTGCAAATAAGTATTTACAATAGAATCGGTGGGCATGCTTAGTGCCGTGTAACTAGAAAGCTTAACACGGACTTTTTCGTTGTCTTTTGCGGGTTGCAATTGTTCCAAAAACCAGTTTTCGAGTCCTTGCTTCACAACTTCTTCTACCTGACCCGGCTTTGGACCAAACGTAAATCGGTTAAGTAGGTGTAAGGCAGCTTCCTGCTCCGTTAAACCCGCCTTTTTATAGGGCATTTTAGGCGCTGGTTGTATAAATGCCATTAAAAACAAAAAGCCAAACACAAATGCATACCCTAAGGCAGGCTTATGTGTTTGGCTTGTAAGGTTAATTTTCATATTCTATTAGAGTCTCTAAAACAGTAAAAGTTTAATGACTCTTACTATTTATTTATGCATCCGCTTTTTTAGTGGCCACTTTGTATAAAATAGCGCCCATAGCAGCAAAAAACAAAGTACCTATTAAAAAGTATCCATTTTGAGAAACGCTATGTACAATGCCTTCCTCTAAGCTAATGGATGCTAAAAACTTTTCACCCGCACTTGTGCCCGTTGCAAAAGCAATAAGCACACCCGCTACTGCACCACCGGCAACTAGTCCAGTTGCAAATAAAGAACCTTTACTTAAGTCCTCGTCTTCGGCACTTGCAGCTGGCTTGTTGGCTTTTTTGTCTTTTGCTTCCACAATGCCTCTAATAGCACCACCAATAAAAATAGGTAATGTAGTTGCAAGTGGTAAATAAACACCAATCGCAAAGCTCAAAGATTTAATACCGCAAAGCTCCATGGTGATTGCTAAAAACACACCCACCACCACATATTGCCAATCTAAGTTTTGAGATAAAATTCCTTTAATTAAAGTAGCCATTAGGGTAGCCTGCGGTGCTGGATATTTATCAGAACCAATCGCGTGTTGAATACCCTGTTCCATCATTTCGGTGGTAGGACGATCTAAAAATTTAACCGTTAATCCAATCACAATCGATGAAACAATCGCTCCCACAAAAAGTGCAATTTGTTGATTGCGTGGGGTAGCTCCAACAATGTATCCGCTTTTTAAATCCTGCGATGTAGCACCGGCGTTAGCAGCTGCTATACATATCATACCACCTACAACAAGTACAAGTGGTTCAAATGCTTGGCCCGTCCAGCCTACACTTAAAAATATTAAACTGGTGCCCATTACAGTTGCAATGGTCATACCACTAATTGGGTTATTAGAAGAACCAATGAGTCCTACAATGCGTGACGATACGGTTACAAAAAGTGCACCAAATAAAATCACCAGCACACCAATTAATAATTTTTGTAAAATACTTTCACCAGGTACTTGCGGCAATACAGCGATAAGTGCAACAAGTGCTAAACTTCCAAAGCCCACTACTTTTAAACTCAAATCTTTTTCGGTTCTTAAAACAGCTGCGGCACTTGGGTCTTTACTACTTTGTAAAGAAGCAAAACTTCCTTTGATAGATTTAACAATCGTAGGAATGGTTTTTAATAAAGTAATAATACCACCCGCCGTTACAGCGCCAGCACCTACTTGTCTGATATAAGCATAATAAATAGCTGCCGAATAATCATTAAACTGATGCGTTACAGGATCCCATCCACCTTTACCACCTGGTTTTGCAAGATCCATTAAGTAACCAAGTTTTACCAGTTGCGCCGCAATCACATCGGCAGGTACAAGGGTTGACAAAAGCGGAATAAACACCATCCAACTAAGTACACTACCTGCTACTAGTACGCCTGCAATTTTTGGACCAATGATATAACCCACACCCATATATTCTGGTGTGATTTCACCACTTACTTTGGCAGAAGGAAAAAATTTATTGATTTGCTTGGTTGCATAATAAGGCGTTTCTGCAATCACATGAAATACCTTTTGCAAAATGGCGTATGCAAATGCAACACCTAATCCCCAAAAAGCTGTTTTTGCAAAATCGCCGCCTTTTTCACCTGCTTTTAAAACGTCGCCACAAGCAGTTCCTTCGGGGTAAGGTAGGTTTTCATGTTCATTTACAATAAGCGCCTTACGAAGTGGAATCATCAGTAATGTGCCTAGGAGTCCACCAATAATGGCGAGAATTAAAATGGTGAGGTAATTAAAATATTCGGCACTATCTGGTGATGATAAAAATAAAAAACCAGGCAAGGTAAATGCAACACCCGCAGCAATACTTTCACCTGCAGATCCTGTGGTTTGAATGATATTATTTTCTAGTATCGTTGTTTTTAAAAACTTACGTCCAAGCGTAATGGCTATCACTGCAATAGGAATAGAAGCTGATACGGTAAGCCCTGCTTTAAGTGCCAAATAAACAGTTGCAGCGCCAAAAATGACACCAAACAAACTACCTACTAATATAGATTTAACGGTTAGTTCCTTTACATTTTCTTCAGGTGCAATAAAGGGTTTAAAAACTTTTTTTTGCTCAGACATATAGGTGGTTTTTAAAAAAATTTAAAATGAATGCAGATGGATTAGTCCATCATGGTTTTTAATTTGCGCGCAAGTAAAAATA
>CANEWV010000060.1 GCA_947442905.1 Chitinophagaceae bacterium
AAGTACCTCTGCTAATGTATCTGGCTTCCCGCCACCCAAAGTATTTGCTGATATTGACATTGCTGTTAAGGGGGGCGTAGATTATGTGGTAGCATACCGTCAAGATGATATGACACGAGTAGAGCCTTCTGCTGTTGTCAAATTCAATAAAGACGGGCGTTTCACAATTCTGAGGCCGTAATTGGTTCCTTTTGTTTCCTTTTGGTTATTTTTGCATCATGCATCGCATACTTGTTATTCAAACTGCTTTTATAGGAGACGTTGTGCTTGCAACAGCACTGCTACAAAATTTGCATGCAGCTTATCCGGAAGCAACAATTGATATTTTAGTGAGAGCCGGTGCCGAGGAACTTTTTATACATCATCCCTACATCCATCAGGTGCATGTTTGGGATAAAAAGAAAAATAAATACCAGCATCTTTTTCAAATCATACAAACCATTAGGCGCATCAAATATGACGTTGTTATTAATGTGCAGCGTTATTTGGCTACTGGCATTATTACCGTTTTGTCGGGTGCTAAAAAAACAATTGGTTTTAATAAAAATCCACTCAGCTTTTTATTTTCGGAAGTAGTGAAGCACGCGTTTGGGACAGCCGCGCATGCGGTTGGGCGCTCGGCTGAACAGGATTCAAGCACAACATCCATACACGAAACCTCGCGCAACCATGCACTGCTTGCTTCATTAACAACAGCGCCTGTTGCAAAGCCAGCACTCTATCCATCTGCTGCTCATTTTATAGTGGTACAAAAATATCAATCGGCGCCATATATATGTATGTCGCCAGGGTCGGTGTGGGAGACCAAAAAAATGCCAGCAAAAAACTGGATTGATCTCATTAAAGCAGTGCCAACTAATTATACCATTTATTTAATGGGTGCCCCTAACGAAACAGCATTATGCGCGGAGATATTGTCGGCTACATCGAGAGGGGGCGTGATCAATATTGCTGGAGAGCTAAACCTGTTAGAAGCAGCTGCACTTATTAAAAGTGCCAATTTAAATTATGTAAACGATTCGGCGCCCATGCATTTGGCGTCTGCAACTAATGCACCTGTAGTAGCTATTTATTGTTCTACCATTCCAGCATTTGGTTATGGTCCATTATCATCTGTGCAGTTTGTTATCGAATCCACAGCATCATTGCCCTGTAAGCCTTGTGGACTGCATGGAAAAACGGCTTGTCCACTTGGGCATTTTAATTGCGGCAACTCCATTACAACGGCGCAATTACTAGCGCCTCTTTCGCTTATATAAATGAGCAAAGCGCTACATTTGCAAAGCATGGAAATTAATTGTTCACCACTCGAAACCCAACTCTTTAAAAAAATAGGTGCTGCAGCAGATAAGCTGGGAGTGCCTGCTTATTTAATTGGTGGATTTGTGCGTGATAAAATTATTGGACGTCCTACCACCGATGTGGATGTGGTTTGCATTGGAGACGGCATTGCATTAGCGCATGAAGTAGCTGGATTATTTTCTCCAAAGCCAACGGTTGCCTTTTTTAAAACATTTGGAACCGCGCAAATAAAAATTGATGATTTTATCATTGAATTTGTTGGAGCCCGCAAAGAAAGTTATGCTTCAGATAGTAGAAAACCAAGTGTGAGCCCCGGCACTATCGAAGATGATCAAAACAGAAGAGATTTTACCATCAATGCACTAGCCATTGGGTTGCATGAAGGAGCTTTTGGACAACTGGTAGATCCATTTGGTGGCTTACAAGCCATTCAGGATAAAATAATAAAAACGCCTTTGGCGCCGCATCAAACATTTAGTGATGATCCGCTGCGCATGTTAAGGGGTATTCGTTTTGCCTGTCAACTAGGCTACACCATTGTGCCTGAAACCCTAGATGCTATTGCAGATAGTGCACACCGCATCAGTATTATTTCGCAGGAGCGTATCACCGAAGAGCTTAATAAAATCATGCTTTGCGATAAACCATCGGTAGGGTTTGATTTACTTTTTAAAGTAGGCCTACTACATAAAATATTTCCGCAGCTCGTAGATTTATACGGCGCCGAAAATATTGATGGTATGGGCCATAAAGATAATTTTTACCACACACTTCAAGTACTTGATAATATCGCGGATAGCACGCCAGACTTGTGGCTTCGCTGGGCAGCATTATTACATGATATTGCAAAACCCGCTACTAAAAAATTTGAAGAAGGTTTTGGATTTACGTTTCATGGTCACGAAGTTGTGGGTGCGCGCATGGTGCCTAAAATATTTACCAAACTAAAACTTCCTTTAAACGAGAAAATGAAACTCGTTCAAAAATTAGTGTTGTTACATTTAAGGCCCATAAGTTTAACCAAAGAAAATATTACGGATAGTGCTATTAGGCGTTTAATATTTGACGCTGGCGAAGACATTGAAAGTTTAATGCTTTTGTGTAATGCCGATATCACCAGTAAAAACAAGCAAAAAGTAAAGCGCTATTTGCAAAATTTTGAAATGGTTCGCCTTAGAATTCAGGAGGTAGAGGATGGGGATAGACTCCGTAATTGGCAGCCGCCTGTAACCGGCGAAATGATCATGGAAACCTTTGGGCTTGCACCTTCCAAAGAAGTGGGACTTCTTAAAGATGCGATTAGAGAAGCTATTTTGGATGGCATTATTCCCAACGAACAGGAGGCAGCTACTAAATTTATGCTTGAAAAAGCAGCTACTTTAGGGCTGCGTCCCGTATAAATAATTGTATTTTAGCAAAATAAACAAAAGAGCATGGCTGTTTTAAAATTTAGGGTGTATTTAGAAGAAGATGACGCGGTGTACCGAGATATATGCATCAAGCATACACAAACTTTTGCGGAACTACATTACGCTATTTTAAAAGCGTATGAATTTGATACCAAACATCAAGCTACTTTTTATCGAAGTAATGATAAGTGGTTACAAGGCCGCGAATTAAGTTTTGAAGTGTACGATAAAAATTATCAGGCACCACCACTTCTCATGGCAGAAACAGCTATTGGAACAGAAATTATAAATACCAATCAAAAATTTGTGTACGAATACGACTTTGCAAAAGTTTGGTTGTTTTTAATTGAGCTGATCCATGTAAGCAAAGAAACAGATGCAACACTTACCTATCCGCTCGTTACTCGTACCGAAGGCATCGGTCCACAACAATACGGAACCAAAAGTTTACTGGGCAATAAATTTGCCGACATCGAAGAAAAGTATGATTTATCAGAAGCTGCAGATGGTTTTGGTGAAGAAGGAGAGGAACAAGACGGCGGTAGTGATGATGCAGAGGCAGAGGCAGATGACGACATTGTAGACACGCAAGATGAGGATGGACAAGAAGAATATTAATAAGGTTGTAGCGCTTCTTGCTGCAAGTGATTTTGAATCAAAGACACCCACGGTTATTGTTATAGTAGGTCCTACGGCCGTAGGTAAAACAGCTTTTGCAATAGCGCTTGCACATCATTTAAATACCCAAATTATTTCTGCCGATTCTAGGCAGTGTTACAACGAACTAAATATTGGTGTAGCAAAGCCAACCGCCGCAGAACTTGCAGCAGTAAAGCATCATTTTATCTCGTCGCATTCAATAAATCAAGAAGTTAATGCAGGTGTTTTTGAAAAATATGCACTAGACGCTGCTGCTCAAATTTTTAAAACCAATGCAACTGCAGTGATGGTTGGCGGCACTGGCCTTTACATCAAATCTTTTTGTGCAGGTATAGACCTTATGCCCGCAATTGATGCAGCTATTAGAAATAGATTGATTACAGACTATGCAATAAATGGACTCGAATGGTTGCAACAAGAAGTAGCTGCTAAAGATCCAATTTATTGGGAAAGCACACACGAAAAAAACAATCCCCAGCGCCTCATGCGCGCGCTTGAAATAGTACTTGCAACCGGAAAGTCCATTACTAGTTTTCAATCAGCACAAAAAGTTGCCAGGCCTTTTAATATTTTAAAAATTGGTTTATCGATGCCCCGTGAAATACTCAATAACCGCATAGGTGATAGGGTAGACGCGATGATGCAAGAAGGGTTACTCGAAGAAGTAAAAGGGCTTTTACCCATGGCACATTTAAATGCATTACAAACAGTAGGGTATCAAGAAATATTTGCACACCTCCGCGGAGAAATTTCTTTACAAGATGCTGTAACGGGGATCAAGCAACATACCAGACAGTATGCCAAACGTCAAATGACTTGGTTTACAAAAGATGCTTCGGTAAACTGGTTAGAACTTGAATCCAAAAGTTAACATCACTGTTCCTCTCGATCCTGCTTGTGAAGCAAACGTATTTGGTTTATCATTTAAGCGGTATGCAAATTGAACGTCTCTGTTCATGATGTGCGCATAACTTAAGTCAATAAATATTCCATGGTCCCTGTAGCCAATGCCGCCTGTAGCAAGCATTCTGCTCGCATCTAATGCATCGTCGGCGTATGGGCTACCATAATAAGCACCACCCAATCTAAACATAACGGTATGGAATTTTATTTCACCACCTAGCTTTAGATTAAAGTTGCCTTTGTAGTTTTCTTTAATGGCCTCGTTTACTTGTGTGTAATAATTTTTTAAACCCATATCGGTAGGGTCAGCTGCAGAAAATCTTGAGCCTTTGTAATTTACATACTCAATATCGGCACTTAAAAAAGCACGTTGTTTGCGGGTGTCTTTCACTTCTCTAAATACATAACTCGCACTAGCAGTTGCTCTCCAAGGCGTGACTAACGTATAATTACTTTCACCTGCTTTGCCACTATTGAGTGCATCGCTATTTGCAGATCTGGTGCGTGCATACGATTCGGTGTTGGCAATTAAGGAAGCCCTCACTTCATCTTTAAATCCAATAACCTGTGGTGTGTGCACCGCAAAGCCAACACGCCAAAATTCGGTGGGTTTATAAATGGTGCCTAGTTTTAAACCCATACCAATACCTCTTGAACTAAAACTTTCTTGAAAAGTGAAACTCTCAAATTGGTTATTGGGGTTAGTAGTAGCGTCTTTTTCGGTGTAGGTAAGTTCACGATTGTAATTGATGATTGGAATGGTTATACTTCCCCCTACATACATTTTGTCTTCCATATTGCCTGCAAGACCAAGGGCCAATTCGTGGTAACCGCCATTTGTGTTGGCGTCATAACTTTGGTTTACACCTGTAGATATAGGCACCATGCTCTGGTAACCATCAAACCTACCTTGTGCATTATTAGACGTGTCAACTAAAAAAGTTCTGAACGCTAATGAGGAACCAAAAATATAATTGCTTAGTGCAGCATTGGTATCTGCTACATCACGGGTTAATTCTTCGAGGTATTGCTCCGAAAAAGAACTCATATTATTAAAGCCCTTAAACGTTACCCTGTTGTTGTAATTGGCTACTTGATTGATAGAAACCGCAATAGCATTACTGGTCCACTTGCTTTTTTTATTGTTGCTAAATCCAAAAATAAATCCACTTGTTCCGTAGAGCATATTGTTTTTTGAGCTACTACTATCGGAACCTCTATAATTAAATTTATTATTGTTGAAGTTCATACCAGGCGACATTACAAACTCAGATGTTTTAAATAATCCAAGCCCGGCAGGGTTTATGTGGTTGGCCGTAATTTCACCACCTAGTGAACCCATCACACCACCGGTTGCTATATTTCTAGCAGAACCATTTTGTGTAAACCAAGCTGTGCGCAGCGCATAGTCTGGTTGTTGTGCAAATAAGGTTGTAACAAATAATGTTGCAACAGCAAGTATCGTTAGTTTCATAAATATTAGATTGAATCCTTAGAACTAGTTATCTCTTCCGCCTCTACCAGTGGATGTGCTAGTGCCAGTACTTTTTACACCGCCGCTATTGCCACCTGCATTACTTGATGGCATTGGTGCTGCGCCACTGCTAGAATTCGAAAAACTTCTGGAAGCTCTGTCCCAGCTATTATTGTTTACAGCGCCTGCAACACTTGTTGCGGTAGAGAATACTCTTTTAACAAGGTTCCCAAAACTATTGTTGTTGGTTCCTGTTTCATACGCACCCGTTTTTGGATTGCGGTAGCCTAAATTAACGTTGCCGTATGTTTTATTTTTAAATGCAGTAACATTAGACCCTGCACCTCCGCCAATATTTACCCTTGGATTTTTAAAAGCAATGATTGTATTGATAGGATTTCCAAAACCATTACCCCAGCCAAAACCAGGATTAAATCCAAAACCCGGCATAAACCCATTATTACATCCACAATTATAATTGTATCTGAAGTTGTTGAAATTGTTATTGAACCTATTGCCCATAAAATCAAAACGGCTATCGTACCAATAACTGTAATCATCGATGCAGTTAAAGCGGTAGCGGTTGCTTAGTTTAAGACGTAAAAAACGGTCTTCTTGTAGCTCAGTATAACGCTCATACTGATCCTTGGCTTCTTCTTCACGTTCTAATTCTTTTTTATTGACGCCATTAGCCGGGGAATAGTAAACGTCGTCGGGGGTTTGCCCGGCTTCGTAAACGGTGCCGCAACTTGTTGCAAAAACGAGTAAAACTGCTACTGATAGGAGGTTAGTTTTCATGGCACATGGGTATTTAGGTATACTATTATGCGAAGTTACATACATTTGCGGTGCAGGCAACTACAATTACAGGGTCGGTATCTGATATCTAAACTAACAATTGTAAGCCTATTATTTTGTTAAGAATATTGTAATTCAATTATGAGCAAGGAAATAACCCCAAGAGCGCAAGATTATTCGCAGTGGTACAACGATTTAGTGATTAAAGGAAGCCTCGCAGACCATAGTGCGGTTAGAGGCTGTATGGTGATTAAACCCTATGGTTTTGCACTATGGGAAAACATGCGTGATGTACTTGACAAAATGTTCAAAGACACGGGTCACCAAAATGCATATTTCCCGCTTTTTATTCCTAAAAGTTTATTTGAGGCCGAAGAAAAAAATGCAGAAGGTTTTGCAAAAGAGTGCGCTATTGTTACGCATTACCGTTTAAAATCAGATCCTAATAATAAAGGAAAATTAATTGTAGATCCAGAAGCAAAACTAGAGGAAGAACTAGTGGTGCGTCCTACATCGGAAGCAATTATTTGGAATACCTACAAAGGATGGATTCAATCGTATCGCGATTTACCGATACTCGTAAACCAGTGGGCCAATGTGGTGCGCTGGGAAATGAGAACGCGACTTTTTTTACGCACTGCCGAGTTTTTATGGCAGGAAGGACATACGGCGCATGCTACTAAAACAGAGGCTATAGAAGAAACTACTAAAATGCTAGATGTGTACGCCGATTTTGTAGAAAATTGGATGGCACTTCCAGTAATTAAAGGGGTAAAAACGGCTAATGAACGTTTTGCGGGTGCCGAAGATACCTATTGTATAGAGGCTATGATGCAAGATGGTAAAGCGTTACAGGCAGGTACCTCACACTTTTTAGGCCAAAATTTTGCGAAAGCTTTTGATGTTAAATTCTCTGATAAAAACAACAACCTAGAATATGTGTGGGCTACTAGTTGGGGTGTGAGTACACGTTTAATTGGTGCACTTGTAATGGCGCATAGTGATGATCAAGGTCTGGTGTTACCACCAAAAATTGCACCACTACAAGTTGTGATTGTTCCTATTTTTAAAGGAGACGAACAAAAAGCAGCGATCGATGCAAAAGTAACTGTGATGATGGCCGAATTAAAAGCACTGGGCGTTTCTGTAAAATATGATGATAGTGATAATGCAAGACCAGGATGGAAATTTGCAGAATATGAAATGAAAGGGGTGCCTGTAAGAATTGCAATTGGTGCAAGAGATTTGGAACAAAATATTGTAGAAGTTGCGAGACGTGATACCAATGAAAAAGCAAATGCTTCGATTGATGGTATTGGACTTCACGTAAAAAATTTACTAGACGAAATTCAGGCAAATATATTTAATAGAGCCAAGGCCTTCAGAGATGATCATATTACAGAGGCTAATACTTGGGACGAGTTTGTTCAGTTACTAGATAACAAAACCGGATTTATATCGGCACATTGGGACGGCTCACCTGAAACGGAAGAAAAAATTAAAGAACAAACCAAGGCTACCATTAGATGTATTCCTTTAGAT
>CANEWV010000061.1 GCA_947442905.1 Chitinophagaceae bacterium
GAAATAATATAATTATCTTCTTTTGCATGATTATGAAGTGCAAAGGTATTAAAATATTTAGAGTAAAGGATGTTAAAACAAATAAAAATATCAGCATTAAAGGTTCGTGTATTCGGTAAGAAATGACATGAACCTCACGCAAACCTCACGCAAAAACAGAAAAGGACCCACGATTTAACGTAAGTCCTTGATTTTCATGTAGCGAGACCGGTATTTGAACCCGGGACCTCAGGGTTATGAAGATTTTTTTAGAAAATAAAGACGTTGATTTGTAGTTAGTTATGTTTTAAGAAAACCGAAAACAACAGATTTTAACCGAATTCAGGGGGTGTTTTTCTCACACAGAAAACATTAATTTTAATTTATGAATTTGAATATATCATTTGTAGAAAGAGCCAAGTTGTGCAGCATCATCTTATCGAAACAGACTCCAGCTACCATAGAGGAAGCAAGGAAACAAGCACAATGGTTGAAGAGTAAATCCATCAAGAAGAAGAGGCAATGAAATTAAAAGTAAATTTGTCCCCTAATAGAAATATGACCACACTATATGCATACAAAAGAGAGCGTATACTATTACTCACAAAGGTAAAACGCCAAAAGCAGTTTCTAAAATTGAAACTTCAAATCAAGTGACAATTTATGAATTAGAGATTTCGAAAAGTATGAAAACAGTTGAATTATTTTATAAGCAAGACGGAACTGAAACTAAAGAATAAAAATCTAAACGGCAAAACGCAAATTGTGTTTTGCCGTTTTTAATTAAGATAAATATCATGTATAAATTGATTTACTTTTAAAAGTATGAATAAACTACCAGCAATCACCCTTTCATTTTGGATAATGAAAATTTGTGCAACAACACTTGGTGAAACAGCAGGAGACTTACTTTCAATGATAAAAAATATTGGCTATGCCATAAATAATTTGTAATAAAACCAATAACGAGATTCTGATCACCTTCAAGCGACAAGACATTAATTGGAAAGTCACTAAAACACAACTAAACAAAAGTAAGCTCTCCTATAATTTGGCAGCTAAACTTAATTTGTTACCTTTGCAAAGATGAAAATTTTTACACTCTTCTTTAGTTTCTACTTGTTAGGACTGTTTTGTTTGCCATGTGGCGACAAGGAAGAGTGTACAGAAAAAACAAGAACAAACATTTCAGCACTCATCAACCACAACAATCACAGTAAAGATACAGAACATTGCACCTCATTTTGTACATGCTCTTGTTGTGCTGTATCAGTTTCATTTCCAACAATTGCCTCTTTCAAAATCTTTAAAAGAATTTTCCCCAATACAAAATATCCGATGTACGATATTTCGTACAATACCCAAGTTTCGTTTTCTGTTTGGCAACCGCCTAAATTAAGTTAAGGAATTATATAAAATTTGGTGGCTTTGCCCCAAAGCATAATGTGCTAATACATCACACCTATGCACTTAATTATTTCTATAACTTAATATATCATTTAATGATAAATAAAATCATTCATTTTTCAGTTAATAACAAATTGATTACAGGGGTACTGTTGAGCATCTTTGTTCTTTGGGGCATTTATTCGTTCACTCAATTAAGCGTTGATGCCTTGCCTGATGTTACCAATAATCAAGTACAGGTAATTACCAATAGCCCCAATTTGGCTACGCAGGAAGTAGAACAATTTATTACTTATCCTTTAGAAACAGAATTTAAATCTTTACAAGGGTTAGTAGAATTGAGAAGTACCAGCCGTAGCGGTTTATCAGTTATCACCATTGTTTTTAAAGACAATATGCCAAGTAATATTACAAGGCAGTTAGTAGCAGAAAAAATAAAAATTGGAACAGAACAAATACCAAAAGAATATGGCACACCCGAAATAGCACCACCGACTACTGGCTTAGGCGAAATCTACCAATATGTAATTGTTCCAAAGAAAGGCTATGAAGATAAATTTTCTTCAACAGATTTACGAACTGTACAGGATTGGATTATTAAAAGACAATTGTTAGGTACAGAAGGTATAGTGGACATAAGCAGCTTTGGTGGCAAACTAAAACAATACGAAGTAAGTGTTAAGCCCGAAAGATTGGCAGCAATGAATTTGACGCTAATAGATGTTTACAATGCTCTGCAAAAAAACAATTCTAACACAGGCGGTAGTTACATTGACAAAGGGCCTAATATTTATTTTATCCGTGGTGAAGGTTTGATAGAAAAATTAGACGACATCAATAATATTGTTGTTGCCAATGCCAATGGTATTCCAGTTTTAATAAAAGATATTGGCACAGTTGATTTTGGTTTTGCCCCTCGTTATGGAGCAATGACAAGGAACGGTAAGGGAGAAACAGTTGGTGGTGTTGTGCTAATGCAGAAAGGCGAAAATGCAGTAAGGGTTATTGAACGGGTTAAAGAGAAAATGAAAACCATTGAAAAATATTTGCCAGAAGGTTTAGGCATTGATGTATTTGTAGACAGGACAAAATTAATTGACCGAACCATCAGCACAGTAAGCATCAATTTATTAGAAGGTGCGTTGATTGTAATTTTTGTATTGGTTGTTTTCTTAGGCAATTTCAGAGCAGGTTTAATTGTGGCAAGTGTTATTCCTTTAGCTATGTTATTCGCTGTTGCTATGATGAATTTATTTGGCGTTAGTGCAAACCTCATGAGTATGGGAGCATTAGATTTTGGTTTAATTGTGGACGGTGCAGTTATCGTTGTTGAAAGTTTATTGCACAAATTTTCAACTCAGTTCCGAAACCAAAAACTTTCCCAAACCCAAATGGATGCAGAAGTTACAGATGGGAGCAGTAAAATAATGAGTAGTGCAGTTTTTGGGCAAATAATTATCCTTATAGTTTACATCCCAATTTTTGCATTGAGTGGTATTGAGGGAAAAATGTTTACGCCAATGGCTCAAACTGTAAGTTTTGCAATTGTTGGCGCATTGCTTCTATCCATTACATATGTACCTTTAATGAGTAGTTTATTTCTAAATAAAAAAATTGCTGCAAAAGATACATTAACCGATAGAGCAATAAAATGGTTAGTTAGCAAATATCAACCTGCACTAAACCGAATTATAAAATTTCGCGTTGCAGTTATTGCAGGTGCAGTTTTCATTTTTGTATTATCAATTTTCGTTTTTAATTCTTTGGGCGGTGAATTTATTCCAGAGCTAGACGAAGGCGATTTTGCAACCAACTATACTATAAGGCAAGGTAGCAGTTTGCCGCAAACCATTGAAGTAGGAACACAGTTAGAAAAAATTGCACTCACATTTCCCGAAGTAAAAGAAGCAGTAAGTAAGATTGGCACAAGTGAAGTACCTACCGACCCTATGCCTATTGAAAGTGCCGATTTGCTAATGGTTTTAAAAGATAAAAAAGAATGGACATCAGCAAAAGACAAAGAAGAATTAGCAGAAAAGATGAACGAAAAAATGAGTGAAATCCCAGGTGTAAACTTGTCTTTTGAGCAACCAATACAAATGCGTTTCAATGAATTAATTGCAGGTGTAAAAAGTGATATTGCCATAAAAATATTTGGCGATGATTTGGATAAACTATTCGCGAAAGGAAATGAAGTAAGCAAATTGGTAAGCAATATTAAAGGACTTACAGATATTAAAGTAGAGCAAATTGTGGGTATGCCGCAGTTGGTAGTAAAATATGATCGTAGCAAAATTGCACAATATGGTTTAAACATCAGCGATGTAAACGCAACACTTAACACAGCTTATGCAGGGGGTTACGCAGGTGTTGTGTACGAGGGCGAAAAGAAATTTGATTTGGTAGTACGCATTGCAAAATCTGCCAATACCGATGCAGATGCTTTAAGAGCTTTATTAATTCCTTTGCCTAACGGAAAACAAATTCCACTCAATGAAATTGCCGATGTTAATTTTATTTCTAGCCCAGCACAAATAAGCCGTGATGATGCAGAACGCAGAATTGTGATAGAAGCAAACGTAAGAGGAAGAGATGTAGAAAGTGTAGTAAAAGAAATTCAGGAGGTGTTAGATGCAAAACTAAAATTGCCCGAAGGTTATTATGTAGCTTACGGCGGACAGTTTAAAAATTTGCAGGAAGCTAAAAATCGTTTAATAATTGCTGTACCAGTAGCCTTATTAATAATCTTCTTTTTATTGTTTTTAACCTTTCGATCTACTAAAGAAGCCTTGATAATTTTTTCAGCCATTCCATTAGCAGCCATTGGTGGCATATTAGCTTTATGGATGAGAGGAATGAATTTTAGCATTTCAGCAGGGGTTGGTTTCATTGCCTTGTTTGGCGTAGCAGTTTTAAATGGCATCGTATTAATCAGTTATTACAACCGCTTAAAAGAAGAAGGCGAAGAAGATATAACCAACCGCATTTTAAAAGGCAGTGCAGCAAGGTTACAACCAGTTTTAGCAACCGCAGCTGTTGCTTCACTAGGTTTTATACCAATGGCATTTAGTACAAGTGCAGGCGCTGAAGTTCAAAAACCTTTGGCAACGGTTGTTATTGGTGGCTTATTTTCTTCTACGCTGTTGACGCTTTTTGTGCTTCCAGTTCTTTACAGTTTGTTTTATCAAAAAAGAAAAAAGAAGATGAAAATAAATACTACCGCAAATAATTTGTTATTGCTCATATTTTCAATGATTGGTTTTAATGCAAAAGCACAAACAAACACATTGACTTTACAAAATGCATTGGACTTAGCAACAAAAAATTACCCAGCTATTCAGCAAGCAACATTGCAAACTCAGCAACAACAGGCACTCACAGGCACAGCTACCATTTTAGAACCTTTTAATATCAATACCGGTTTAGGCCAAATAAATAGCAATGTGTTTGATTACAATATAGGCGTAGCACAGGGCTTTAAATTGCCCAATGCTTACAAGGCAGAGAAAAATTTATTGAAACAAAATGTATCCGTTGCAAAATCTTACGAAACTGTTACAAAAAATGAATTGATAAAAAATGTTTCCAACGCTTATTACAATTGGTTATTCAGTTGGCAGGAGTATAGTTTGCTATTACAAACCGATAGTATTTTTGCCGACTATGAAAAGTATGCCAACAAAAAATACCAAGTAGGCGAAAGCAATAAATTAGAAAAAATAAATGCAACCCTGCAACACAAAGATTTGATTTTGCAATTGGCACAAGCCAAAACAAAGGTTTCATTTTATTTAACAGACCTGCAAAAGTGGATGTGTACAAGTGAACAATACAAAGCACCATTACAGTTTACCCAATTACCCGAAATTAATTTAAACGACACAAGTTTGGTAAACAAACATCCAGTATTACAATTTTTACAACAACAAGTAACAGCAAAAGAGCTAGCCATTAAAGCAGAAAAAGCAAAAGGGCAACCCTCATTTAATTTGGGTGTAAATGCACAGTCCTTGGACAAAGCAAAATATTTTTATTATGGTGGTGTAGGTGTCAATATTCCCTTATTTAAAAATGGTGTAAAGGCAAGAACACAAGCCGCCAAGTTTGAATCCGAAATTGCAAAAAAAGAATTGGATAAAACACAACAAGAAATTTCAACCCTTTTTTTACAGCAAAATCAGTTGCAGCAACAAAGTTTACAACAGTTGAAATATTATCAAACTGAAGGTTTGCCAATGGCTGAAAGCATTATCAATGCTGCACAACTCAGCTATAAGTCAGGTGATATTGGCTACATTGAATACATTCAAAACATTAAGGATGCAATCAAAATAAAAACCGATTATTTGGCTGCCATTAATAGCTACAACCAAACCATTATCCAACTTAACTATTTATTAAATCGCTAAAATAATTTCAAAAATGAAAAATATATTTATCATCATAATTACTTTGTTTTTTGCAATTACATCTTGCAAAAACAAAGCAACCGAAACCAAAGCAGAAACATCAACAAAAGATACTACCGCAACAAAAGAAGAACCAACTGTAACCGAAGTGGAACTAACAGACGACCAGATAAAAGCAATAGATTTAGAAACAGGCAGCATTGAACAGCGCAACTTAAAATCTACCATTAAAGTAAATGGCAAATTAATGTTGCCTCCTCAAAACCAAGCACAGGTAAGTATTTTAACAGGTGGCATTGTAAAATCAATTGACGTAACCGAAGGCTCATTTGTAAAGCAAGGACAAACATTGGCAACAATTGTAAATAACGAAGTAATACAATTGCAGCAGGACTATTTAGAAAATAAATCTCAATTGGTTTATCTGCAAGCAGAATTTAAACGCCAAAAAGAATTGCAGGAAGATAGAATTAATGCTACTAAAACTTTGCAACAAGTGCAAAACGAACTAAGCATGGCACAAGCAAAACAAAAAGGATTGCAAACAAAATTGGAATTGCAGGGCATCAATGCAACCAATATTAGCACAACAAATTTTACAAATCGTATTGCAGTAACAGCACCTATCAGTGGCTTTATCCATCACATCAATTTAACGATGGGCAAGTTTGCAGATGCCAATACAATCTTGTTTGACATTGTGGATAATCGTTTCCTGCATTTGGATTTGACACTTTTTGAAAAAGATATTTCCAAAGTAAAAATTGGCGACAAAATAATGTTTACCGATGCAAACGATGCAAGCCATACCCACTCTGCAACCATTTTTTCATTAAACAAATCTTTTGAAGATAACCAGCAAGCTATTTTAGCCCATGCAAAAATTGACGAGCAAACTGAAACCCTTTTACCAGGAATGTATGTAGAAGCAAGAATACAAATTGATAATTACAAAACCAATGCCTTACCAAATGAAGCTGTTGTAAGCAATGGCGATGAACATTATATTTATGTTGAAACAAAAAAGAACCATTACACACAAATAGCCGTTAAAATTGGTGTAAGCGATATGGGATTCACCGAAATATTGCCTTTAGAAGAAATACCAGGCAATGCAAAAGTGGTAACAAAAGGAGCTTATTATTTATTATCACAACTTACAAAAGGAAACGGCGAAGAGTAATTATTAAATAAAAAATCATGGAAAGCAAAAAACAACATTGGGAAAATGTATTTACCACTAAAGCGTCCAACGAAGTAAGTTGGTTTCAAGAGTACCCAAAAACTTCTATGGAGTTTTTACAGCTTTTTAAGTTACTGCTAACCGCCAACATAATTGATATTGGCGGCGGACAATTAAAAGTTCGTGTTTTCGGTAAGAAATGACAAAAACCTCACGCAAAAACAACAAAGGACCCACGATTTAACGTAAGTTCTTGATTTTCATGTAGCGAGACTGGGATTTAAACCCGGGACCTCAGGGTTATGAATCCTGATAATGATAGCTTACCTCAATAACATTGGCTCCACATTACTTATTATTGATTTTTAGCTCCAAAATAGCTTTTAAATCAATAGCAAATTCATCCAAACTAGCTCCTAAGGTGGCTACAAAGTGTTATTTTCTAAAATAATAAAGGTTTTAGAAAATAATAAAAAACCGACCCAATTGGGTCGGTTTTTGTTTTTACAGGTTCTTAAGCTTGGCATCTAAGATTGACCTAATATCCCCAGCAAATTCTTCCAAACTGGCTCCTATTGTGGCTACAAAGCCTATCACAAAGTGATAGGCTTTTTTAATGCGACACAACGTCGAAAGCTCGCTTTCGTAAGTTGGGGAGCGTTAAAAAAGCCAAACGAACACGAAGTGTTTGTTTGAAAGGCTTTGTGGAAGGCGACCACCGTCTCCAACAGACCCTTATACCACCACCCAGTCTAAGCATATTTCTATGTATTTGCCGAAGACCACTTATCGCCAAGTTTAATTAAACTTCCTTTCAACGAGCCTAATTGTAACGAATATTAAATATTTACCTTTACACGAATTAACAATACAGAACGTAATCAGTGAAAAAACCTAAAAAAGCCGATCTCCC
The DNA here is from genome assembly GCA_947442905.1 of Chitinophagaceae bacterium. Next base: position 7,892 of record CANEWV010000061.1, read on the forward strand.
CACCAAAATTTGCGTAGCCTGCAAAAGACCCTTTACGTGGCGGAGAAAATGGGAACGCTGCTGGGATGAGGTACTCTATTGCAGTGAAGGCTGTAAGAAAAAAAGAAATTAGCGTTTACTAATTTTATTATGGGTAATGGCCCGCTGTCTGGTGCATTTAAACCTACTAATAGCCGCACTCCTTTTTACGAGGTGC
>CANEWV010000062.1 GCA_947442905.1 Chitinophagaceae bacterium
CATTTTCTTCGTCGTAGAGAGCAGTAGTAATATCTTTTGCAATTTGATTGGTGACACCTGTGGCGTGGTTGTATACAAAATATTTTTTTGCAGGCTCGTCGTAATACAAAAGTAAATTACCAGACACACTAGGCTGAACGTTACCTGATTTTAAATTGGCTTTAATAAGTTTTGAAGACCCGTCTAATGGATTAATAGTATATACATCATTGATGGTAAAGCCCTGCCACTGAGATGCAATTCTTTTTCCTTCATCGGTGGCAGCATAAAATACAGCACCGTCACCCTCATTTGTTTGTACCACATTTCTAAATGTAGAAGACCCAAGAGGTACAACAGTATTGGTAGCAAAATCAAATCTAGCTGTGTATGCTCTTCTCAATTCTGTTTCTAAAGATCTTAACTGCATAGGCATAATTTGATCATCGTTGTAATGCCAAACATCTACGCTTACACGGTCAAACTCAGGTAAACTAGTATCTTTTAAAGGCAACAAAGGAGCGGTTCCAAAAAATAGTTGCGCACCCGATTTACTAAAACTAACCGCTTGGTTGTCACTAATGATATGACCTGCAGGAACACCTTTAGAAGTTTTGGTCGCAATAGCTACTGCAGAATCTTTACCATCCGCGTAATAATACAATTGATAAAATTTACGCACCGCTTTTGCAGCACTATCTCTTTCTGCTACAAATGCAAGTTGTTTACCTGCTTCGTCTAGTCTGAATAATTTGGCGTCATTAAATTTAGTAAGAATGGTAGAAGCTTTCATGCTAGACAAATCCACTTTAACAATGGTTGCCGCAGAACCAGCCACTCCATTTTTTTTGGTTTTTTTAAGTACCAGTGTGGTTCCTTTTTTATTAAAATAAAAATCACTTACTAATGGATATTTGGTTTCGGCACCTGAATTTAAATTCATTAACACCAGCGTTGTTCCTTCCTCTACATTTTCTTCTGCTGCTTTAGCGGGCATTGCAGGAGTTTGTAAAACAGACATTCCTTTTTGAGCGGCATTTGTAGCTTTTAAACGAATGCTATCTGCGGCACGCACCAAACTATCTGCCATCGCAAACAAAGATTTAATTTTAGCTGCAGAATCAAGTGCTGCTTTTGTTTTTGGCACTTCAGGCAGTTCTTTATCCAATAAATAAGCCATCCATCCACCTGCATCATCTGGTAGTTTAAATGATTTAAGACGAGCTATTTTAGTAACGTTTTTATCGCCAAGTTTCACAACACCTAAACTATCTTTTGGCATTTCATCGGGTCTCTTCTTTTTAATTTTAGCATCACGTGTTTGCGCAAAGTTTGGCTTGATACGAAAAATAGCATACTTACTATCCTCAGATAATACAACGCCAACCCCTCTTGGAATAACTAACTTATAGTCACCTTGTAAAGACTGTAGTACAAGTACACCATCTCCCTCTTGAGGGTTAATAGCAAATGCAACATATTTACCGTCATTACTAATGGCACGATCAGCAAAAGATTGCCAATTGTCATAGACCGTGTGGTCTAGCGGCTTTTTTTGAGCCTGAACAGCAACAGTTATTACGAGTAACAATAAGATAGAGAGGTAACGCATAAAAAAGCATTAAATAGTTTCAAATAGAATAGCAATTTAATACGTGAATGAGCACAAATGCATAATTGCCAATAGGCGTATTCTACATTTTATACCCATAAATGAACAAAAAGAGGGTTCATCGGTAAAAAGCAAAAGATAGACCCCTATTTTTCTTTAACTTTCTTGTACAAACCATTTCTATGAAAAAAGTAATAGGCTCTTTAGCCCTTGTAATCGTTGTTTTTGTGAGCGCAAGTGCTCAAAAAGCAACCGTGCAAAAACTATGGACTACCGATACCATTTTAAAAGTACCAGAATCGGTACTAGTGGATGACAAAGAAAACTGCATTTGGGTTTCCAATATTGATGGCGCATCTAATGGTAAAGATGGCAAAGGAAGTATTAGCAAATTATCAAAAACAGGCACGCCCATTAATTTAGAATGGATTACCGGATTAAATGCTCCAAAAGGCATGGCCAAATTTAAGCAAGAACTCTATGTAGCAGATTTAACAGAACTGGTAGTCATTGATATTAAAAAAGCAAAAATTATAAAAAGAGTTCCGATAGAAGGATCTGTTTTTTTAAATGATGTTACTGTAAATAATAAAGGTGCTGTATTTGTATCGGATAGCAGAACCGGAAAAGTGCACCGTTATGAAAACAACACGACTACCATAGAAGTTGAAAACCTGCAAGGGCCCAATGGTCTTTTAAGCATCGAAGACCAACTCCTTATTTTAGATAGAGGATCATTATTATCTGTAACACCTGGTGGTGCCATTTCTAAGATAATGGACGGCATGGATCCAAGCACCGATGGAATCGAAAGAGTAGCGCCCAATCAGTACCTAGTTAGTTGCTGGAATGGCATAGTGTATTATATAGTAGCTGGCGCGCAAAAAGTAACTTTATTTGATACGAGATCAGAAAAAATTAACAGCGCAGACATTGGCTACGACGCAAAAAAGAAAATTATTTACGTACCTACTTTTTTAAAAAACAATGTGGTAGCGTATCAATTAGAAATTCAATAAGTAAAGAGCAGCATGCGATTTAAATACATATTTAGTGTAATGGTATTGGGATTTTTTTGCGCGGCCACGGCCGCGCAAAAATCCCAAGTGCAGCGGGCAAAAAATGTACTCATCATCTATTCTGACGATCAAAGTTTTGCCACCATACATGCACTGGGCAACAAGCAAATCAAAACACCAAACCTAGATAAACTAGTAGCGAAAGGCCTCACTTTTACGCAGGCCCATGTAATGGGCGGACACCAAGGTGCCGTATGTATTCCAAGCCGCGTAATGCTATTAACGGGCAGGTATGTTAACAGGCTCCCTGGCGATGGTGGTAAAATTCCGGATAGCTTAACCGGGCTACCAGAAGTATTACAACAAAAAGGCTACACGACTTTTCATACTGGTAAATGGCATTCTGATAAAGCTTCACATCACCGTTTTTTTAATAATGGCGGTCATATATTTTTTGGAGGCATGCACTTCGAAAACAATGGTGGCCAGTTTCATCCAACGGTAAATAATTTTGACCCTACTGGTGTATACGATCCAAAAAATAGTTGGAAGAGCGATACGTTTAGTACCGAACTTTATGCGGGTACTGCTATTCAATTTTTGAAAAGTAAAAAAGCAAAAGAGCAGCCGTTTTTTTGCTATGTAGCACTCACCTCTCCACACGATCCACGAACCCCTCCCACCAAATACGACGCTTGGTACAATCCAGACACCATAAATCTTCCACCTAATTTTTTACCGAACCATCCTTTTGATAATGGTGATTTAGCAGTTAGAGATGAAATGTTATTACCGCATCCCCGAACGCCGGAGGCTGTTAAAAAAGAAATTGCGCATTACTATGGCATGGTATCTGAACTAGATGCACAGTTAGGTCAGATTCTTGCGACCCTTGACGCGTCGGGTCTAGCAAATGAAACACTGATTGTTTTTGCAGGCGACAATGGACTAGCTGTTGGACAGCACGGGTTATTAGGTAAACAAAATTTATACGAACATAGTATTAGGGTACCACTTATCATGGCAGGGCCTGGCATACCTGTCAACAAAAAAAATAATGGATTTACTTATTTGAGTGATATCAACCCCACTATTTACGAATACCTGAGTATCCAAAAACCAAGTAGTGTAGAGGCAGTTAGTTTAATGCCAGCAATTAAAAACCCGGGAGCAAATATCAGAACACAAATCTATAATGTGTACGGACATTGGAGCAGGAGCATTAAAACCTCAGATGGCTTTAAACTCATTGTTTACAATGTTAAGGGCGTTCTTACCACACAGTTATTTGATTTACATAAAGACCCATTCGAAACCAATAATTTGGCAGCAAACCCTGGCATGCAAGAAAAAATTGCAAGTATGCGCGCTGCCCTAAAAAAAGAAATGCTTGAAAAGCATGATAATTTAAATATTGATTTACCAGACTGGGGCCGACAACCCAACCAAAAAAGTTTTGGTAGCTAATACTATATTCTATGAAAAAACAATTTGGATTTTTATTTGCTGCAATACTTGTTTGCAGCACTTTATTACAAGCTCAAAAAAGCAGCACTAAGCCACCCAATATTATTGTCATTTTTTCGGACGATCATACCCAGCAAACCATCAGTGCATATGGCAAAAGCCTGATGCAAACACCCAATATAGACCGTATTGCTAAAGAAGGTATGATTGCAAAAAATGCATTTGTAACCAACTCTATTTGCGCTCCCAGCAGGGCTGTTTTATTAACCGGAAAATACAACCACATCAATGGTTTAAAAGACAATGGACCGCGCAGGTTTTTTGACGGTAACCAGCAGCAGGTTCAAAAATTACTCAAACAAAAAGAATATCAAACTGCCTGGATTGGCAAATGGCATTTGCAAACACTTCCATCGGGTTTTGACTTTTTTAGAATACTTCCTGACCAGGGCCAGTACTTTCAACCGAACTTTATTAATATGCCTAACGATACTGCGTCGTACAAGGGCTATACCACTAATTTAATTACCGAATTTTCTACGAACTGGTTAGATAAAAGAGATACCAGCAAACCTTTCTTTTTAGTAGTGGGTGAAAAAGCTACACACCGTAACTGGATGCCTGACGTAGAAGACCTTGGCGCATTTGACAATATTGATTTTCCATATCCAGCCAACTTTAATGACAGTTATAATGGTCGTGAAGCAGCGCGCCTTCAAGACATGACTGTTGATAAAACCATGGTTTTACAAGACGACTTAAAAATTAATGTAAACTGGGATAAAGTAGGTCCTGGCATGTTTGCTAGACTCGACCCTACACAAAAAGCAGCATACAAAAAATATTACACTGAAATTTCCAAACAGTACGAAGCCGTAAAAAATGATAGTGCCGCACTTCTCAAATTTAAATTTGAAAGATACCTCAAAGATTATCTGGCTACCGCAAAATCATTAGATAGAGGTATTGGAAAAATACTGGACTATTTAGCGGCTAATCAATTAGACGAGAACACAGTTGTTATTTATGCTTCTGATCAGGGCTTTTACATGGGCGAACACGGTTGGTTTGACAAAAGATTTATGTACGAAGAAAGTTTAAGAACTCCTTTTGTAATGCGCTACCCAGGTCAAATTAAACCTGGTACAACGCTACAAGAAATGATTGTCAATATTGATTTTGCTCCCACTATTTTAAATATTGCTGGCATTCAAACGCCTTCAGATATGCAAGGGAAAAGCTTTTTACCACTAGTAGCAAAAGGAAGCACAGCTGCTAAAAAATCTTTTGCTGCAACATGGCGTAGTTCTATGTACTATCACTATTACGAGTATCCACAACCGCACCATGTAGCGCCACACTTTGGGGTGCGTACCACCAGGTATAAACTTATACGCTTTTATGGACCGCACAACAATTGGGAATTGTTTGATTTGCAAAAAGACCCTACAGAAATGAAGAACCTCATCAATGATCCTACATATGCAACTACCATTGTGTCGCTCAAAAAGGAATTAAAAGATTTGATGGAACACTATCAAGACTTTGAGGCTCTTACCACTTGGAAAACCACCGAAACAACAATACAAGAAATGCCTAAATAAAAACTAGGTCCTAATTGTTTGTTTTCTTGGTACACCAAAAAAGCAAGTAAGATCCCATAAACCGGTTCTAAATTAAGCGTTAGGTTTTGTGTAAATGCAGATACTTTTTTAAGTGCTTGCAGTATTAAATCCATGGCTACAACGGTACACAGCCAACTTAAAATTAAAAGCCATCCTATATCAGATAAGCTAGGAAACACTTTAGCTACATTAAAATAATTCAGGTAAAATGGCATGAGCAGGGTTAACAAAAAAAGCCCGCCCGTTAATTCATATACCATCATCATTTGTGCAGGCTGCTTATCCACTTCTTTTTTATTCAGTACCGAAAAAATAGAAGCCAGTACCGCAGACACAATACCTAGCCCAATACCAAGCCTATAACGCGCATCAAATTTGAATATTAAAATAATACCCAGTAAACTGAGTGCGCCAAGCGCAACTTCGGGCCACTTGATTTTTACTTTTAAAATAATAGGTTCTAATAAGGCGGTAAATATGCCAGCTCCTGCTACACAAACAAGTCCAATCGACACATTGGCCATTTTTATACTTCCATAAAAAAATACCCAGTGCATAGCAATGAGCATACCAATGCCAAATAATTTTTTCAATTGTGCAAAAGGCAAGTTTTGCCATTTTTTGCTGAGTACTAATATTGCGAGTAAGGTAACTACGGTAATGGCCATGCGGTACCAAACCAATAAGCCCTCATTTAACTCAATGAGTACGCCTAGTATGCCGGTAAAGCCGGCCAAAAAAACAGATGCATGAAGTTGAAGTAAGGCTTTTCTCACAGTTACTTTTTTCGAAGCCTATCTGCATAATGGTGAAATAAACTCTCCCACTGCATTTTTAAAACGCCTAAAACGCCTTCTTTAATAATACCCTTACTCATTTTGCTCTGACCAATTTTACGGTCAACAAAAGTGATAGGTACTTCAATAATTTTAAATCCTAATTTCCACGCGCTAAATTTCATTTCAATTTGAAATGCATAGCCCACAAATTTTATTTCATCTAAATTAATAGTTTCTAATACTCTTCTTTTATAACAAACAAAACCTGCAGTTGGGTCGTTTACCGGAAGCCAGGTAATGAGCTTCGTGTAAAACGCACCACCCTTACTGTAAATATGCCTGTCCAAAGGCCAGTTTTCGGTACGACCACCTTTCACATATCTACTACCCACTGCAACATCGGCACCTATAATATTACACGCAGCATACAACCTTTCTAAATCGGAAGGACTATGCGAAAAGTCGGCATCCATTTCAAAAATATATTGATAGCCTTTTGCGAGTGCCCATTTAAATCCATGGATATATGCGGTGCCAAGTCCTAATTTACCAGAACGCTTTTCAATAAATAATTGCCCCTCATGCACTTTCATTAAATCCTCTACAATAGCAGCCGTTCCATCCGGAGATCCGTCATCAATAATTAAAATATGATAACCTGCTTGCAAGTCAAATACAGCAGCAATAATTGCCGCAATATTTTCGCGCTCGTTGTAGGTTGGTATAATAACTAGTTTTTCCAAAATGCTGGGGGTATGTAGAGGGGCTAAAATACAAATACTAACGGATTTATGTAGCGGAAAGCTCCATTAGTTGTACAAAACAGCAATAATTCCGGTAAAATATAACATTAAAGAGCCTAAAACCCCTGTTTAACCCTTGGTAACAAGGGTTCTATTGAGTATCTCGGTTAGCTTTTGCTTGGTGTTCATGGCAAAATCTCCTTTCATCATCCAGTCGTAATATTGCGGTTCTTCTTTTAGAACTTGGGTTACGGGCTTGCCCTTGTGCTTCCCAAAATTAAATACCTCTATGCCGTTTATTTTTATAAAGCGGCGTGCAAAATCTACTATGTCTTCTTCACCAGTAATTTTTACAATGCTTTCTACGGTATCACCTAACTGCGGATACCGATCAAGTTGTGCTTCTAATACTTCCCATGTTGCTGTAGCATCCGCTTCTGCGCCATGTGCACCTTCTAATACTTTGGAACAATAAAATTTATAAGCAGCACTTAAGGTACGCTGCTCCATCATGTGAAATACTTTTTGAACATCTACCAGTTTTGTTCCTTCGATAGAAAATTCGATCCCTGATCTTAAAAATTCTTCGATGAGCATGGGGATATCAAAACGGTTGCTATTATAACCACCTAAATCGCAATTTTCTAAAAACTGCTTCACTTCATTGGCAATTTGCTTAAAGGTTGGCGCCTCTTTAACCATCTCGTCAGAAATACCATGCACCGCAGATGCTCCTGCTGGAATTGGCATAAGTGGATTTACCAATTTACGCTTAACAACTTTTGATCCATCCGGACTAATTTTTACAATGGCAATTTCTACAATTCTGTCTGTAC
>CANEWV010000063.1 GCA_947442905.1 Chitinophagaceae bacterium
GTACCAAAACAGCTGCAAGAAAAAAAATCATGCAAGGATTACAAGATGGCACACTGCATTTTGTAGTGGGCACGCATGCTGTTATTGAAGAAAAAGTACAGTTTAAAAATTTAGGATTTGTTGTTGTGGATGAACAGCACCGCTTTGGTGTAGCGCAGCGTGCTAAGTTATGGGAGAAGGCATTAGTGCCTCCACATATACTCGTGATGACTGCAACGCCAATCCCTAGAACCCTTGCCATGACTGCGTATGGTGATCTCGATTATAGTGTCATGGATGAGTTACCGCCGGGCAGACAACCCATTACAACGGTGCACCGAAATGAAATGATGCGCGCATCCGTCATGGACTTTGTTAAAACAGAAATTGAAAAAGGGAGGCAAGTTTATTTTATTTATCCGTTAATTGAGGAGAGTGAAAAACTCAGCTATGAAGACCTCATGCAAGGATATGAGCAAGTGAAAAGTTTTTTTCCTGAACCAAATTATAGAATTAGCATGTTGCATGGTAGACAACCTGCGGATCAAAAAGAAACCAATATGGCCCGCTTTGTAAAAGGAGATACGCAAATTATGGTAGCTACCACCGTTATTGAAGTTGGGGTGAATGTGCCCAATGCCTCCGTTATGGTGATAGAAAGTTCCGAAAAATTTGGCCTGTCGCAGCTGCATCAGTTACGCGGACGGGTAGGAAGGGGTTCCGAAAAAAGTTTTTGCGTTTTATTAACAGGTCAAAAAGTGAGCCAATTTGCGAAGGAGCGTATCAAAATCATGTGTGCTACCAATGATGGGTTCTTAATCGCCGAAAAAGACCTAGAACTGAGGGGTCCTGGCGATATTGAAGGTACCAGACAAAGTGGTGCTTTGAACTTTAAGCTGGCTAATATTGTTAATGACAAAGAAGTGCTGGAAGTGGCCAAAACTGCTGCCGAAAAGCTGGTAGAAGAAGACCATACCCTGACTTTGGCAAAAAATTTAGAATTGAAAAACTATCTTGAGTCCCAAAAGTCTAGGTCGGGGTGGGGAAAGATATCGTAACTTATAAATTATCATGATGTTGCTGCGCAGATTAGTTGGCCTTTTATTATTTCTTTTTACCGCCTCTGTGGTAGAGGTGAGTGCGCAGCAGTACCTCGAATTTATAGAAAATAAAGGGCAGTGGCCGAGTGCTATTAAATTTCAAGCACAAACCGTTGCCGGTGCATTTGCACTTCAAAATAATGGGTATCGTGTACTCGTTCACAACCCTAAAGATCTAGCTGCATTAAACACACATCCGCGCGAAAAAAATCACGTTTCAACGGTACCTGAAAATTTCGACGGTGTTCTCCATTCGCATGCGTATGAAGTTCGATTTTTGAATGCGAATCCAAATCCAACTATTGTCCCTGAAAAGATACAAACCTCTTACAATAATTATTTTATAGGCGATGATTCGTCCAAGTGGGCAAGTGATTGTAAAATTTATAAAGCAGTTGTTTATAAAGAAGTGTATCCTGGTATTGATATCAGGTATTACACCAATGAAGCGCAATTAAAGTATGATATTATTGTACATCCCGGAGCCGACGTTTCAAAAATTGCATTATACATTGATGGTGCAGATGGCATTAAAATAAAAAACCGCGCACTAGAAATAAAAACAAGGGTAACCACTGTTTCCGAATTAGCTCCGTACTCTTATCAGCTAAAAAACGAAGGTAAAAAAGAAGTGGATTGCAACTATTCGGTAAAAGGAAATATTGTCAAATTTTCTATTGCTGGAGATTATGACAAAACCCAAACATTGGTGATTGATCCTTCCATTGTTTTTTACGGATATACGGGCAGCACTGCAGATAACTGGGGCTTTACAGCTACCTATGATTCGCAGGGCAACTTCTATGCAGGCGGCATTGTATTTGGAAGTTTTGGTACGTTTCCAGTAAGTAATGGTGCATTTCAAACCACCTTTGGTGGGGGTGTGCCAGAAGGCGATATTGGGGCTATGGATATTGGGGTGATTAAATTTGATCCCAGTGGCGTGAACAGGATGTATGCCACCTATATTGGAGGAAAAGGAAACGAGCAACCACATAGTTTAGTAGTAGATGCAAATGGAAATTTAATTATAGCAGGAAGAACATCTTCAGGTAGCACTTATCCTGTAAAAGGCTTATCAACGTATGGTCCACTCGGTGGTTTGTTTGATATTGTCATTACAAAATTAAATACAACAGGTAATGCGCTTATTGGATCTGTGCGTATGGGTGGAACTGCCGATGATGGCGTAAATATTAGACCCAATTATATCAAGCCACAAGTGTCTGAGTCTACTAGGCGAAATTATGGTGATGATGCACGTAGCGAAGTAATTGTGGATGGTGCTGGAAATATTATTTTAGCTTCTGCAACACAGTCCGAAGATTTTAGAACCTCTGCAGGTGCTTTTCAAGCAGCGCCAGGTAAAAAAACGACTACTCGTTTTCAGGATGGTGTGTTGGTAAAAATGACACCTAATTTGGATGCTGTTATATTTAGTTCTTTTCTAGGAGGAGGTGATGATGATGCTGCATTTGTGCTTGCTCTTAATCCGTTAACAGGGTTTATATATGTTGCAGGTGCAACCGTGAGTACTGATTTTCCTGGAAGTAAAGCAGGTGTTTTATTTGGTACCAATCAGGGTAAAGTAGATGGCTATGTAACTTTTATAAGTCCTGACGGATCAAGACAAATTGCAACAAGTTATTTTGGCACATCAGGTGATGATATTATTTATGGTATTCAATTTGATAAATTTGGTTTCCCTTACATTATGGGAACTACTACAGTAGCATGGCCCATTATCAATTCTCCATTTAATAGTGGAGGCAATCAGGCTTCGGGTAAACAATTTATTTCTAAACTGCAACCTGATTTAACGCAGTTTATTTATTCAGCAAATTTTGGAACAGCAACTGGCAGTGTTCCCAATATTTCACCAACCGCTTTTTTAGTGGATCGTTGTGAAAATGTGTACGTGTCTGGTTGGGGTGGAACATTAGCACCCGGATTTCCATCTGCAGGTACTAGAGGGCTCACTACATTTGGAACAGGTCAATTGAGCACTACAACAGATGGCGAAGATTTGTACTTTTTTGTACTTGAAAAAAGCGCTAAAAATATTTTATACGCAACTTTTTTTGGTTCTATAACAGGCGCCAATGGTCCACTCGCCGACCATGTAGATGGAGGTACTAGCAGGTTTGATAAAAATGGAACCATCTATCAATCTGTGTGCTCTTGTTTAGGCGCTAATCCTGCTCCAGGAACCGCTTTACGAGGCTCTGCGGGTGTTTGGTCTCCCAATAATTTATCTGCCGATCCTAGCTCTGCTAGATGTAATTTACTAGCCATCAAACTTGCGTTTAATTTGGCGGGTGTGGGCGCAGGTTTAAAAGCATCTATTAAAGGAACTGTCAGAGACACTTCAGGTTGCGTTCCTATTACCGTAGACTTTACGGATACTTTGGCGCAAGGAAAATCGTATGTATGGAATTTTGGCGACGGCTCGCCATCCGTAACCTCTACTACTGCAAATATTGCCCACAATTTTACCAAAGTTGGTATGTTCAAGGTTTCATTGGTGGCTATCGATTCCAGTACTTGTAATATTGCAGATACAACGTACATCAATATGCATGTTAGAAATGATAACGCTGCCTTATCATTTGATTTTGCAAAAGTGCCACCTTGTGATCAATTGGTTTTTGAATTTAATAATACAAGTACGGGTCCAGTTTCTAAACCATTCTCCAATAAAAGTTTTACCTGGGATTTTGGAGATGGCACAAAATTAGCTGCAGCAACTGGTATCATTAGACATACATATGCTGTGGGTGGTGCCTATAATGTTAAGCTCACATTAAATGATACCAATTATTGCAATAGCCCTGATAGCTTAATCAAACAAATAAGTTTAGCGCCCAATGTAGTTGCTAATTTTACTTTGCCACCAGCTGCCTGCGCACCTTTTAATGCTAGTTTTAGAAATACATCTCTTGCGGGACAACAGTTTTTCTGGAACTTTGGAGATGGTGGGACTTCTATACTAACCAATCCTTCGCACACCTTTACTATGCCTGGTACCTATCCCGTTCAATTAATTGCGGTGGATGCCAATACTTGTAATAAACGGGATACCATTATTAAAAACCTTGTTGTTGTTAGTAAGCCAACTGCTGCTTATACGTATTCGCCAAATCCTTCAAGGCCCAATTCGCCGGTACAATTTACAAACACATCTTCTGGCGCCGTTACGTACAAATGGAATTTTGGCGATGGTAATTCGTTTGCAACTTCTAAAAGAGATACAACCATTTCTTATCAGTATCAAAAAACGGGGAAATACAATGCATGTTTGGTTGCTACCAACGCAACAGGTTGTTCCGATACAACATGTATACAAATTGATGCTACTGTAGAAGTAGGTTATAGTGTTCCGTCAGCGTTTTCTCCTAATGGTGATGGCGTTAACGATCGTGTTTTTATTAGAGGATTTGGAATCGCCAAAGTGAGTTTTCAAATATTTAATAGATGGGGTGAAATTGTTTTTGCATCTTCAGATATGAACACGGGTTGGGATGGATATTTCAAAGGAAAATTACAAGCACAAGATGTATATCATTACAGTGCTGTTGTAGAATTTTATACCGGCGAAAAATTAGCCAAAAAAGGAGATATCACTCTACTTAGATAGCCAATGAAATCTAAAATGCACTACATATTATTTCTTGGTTTGGTTGTGGGTATGCTGCAATCAAATGCGCAAGACCTGCATTTTAGTCAGTACTTTAATGCGCCCATTTTGGTTAATCCGGCTAATACAGGATTCAATCCGGACAATGATTACCGCATTGGCGCTAACTACCGAAATCAGTGGGGCACTGTGGGTACTCCATTTAAAACAATGTCTGTGTGGGGTGATGCGCAACTATTTACAGGTAAATTTGAAAACGGATGGATGGGCGTGGGCGGTGCCTTATATAGAGACGCTGCAGGATCCGGAAATTTGCTAAATACAAGCGCCTATGCTTCTGTGGCCTATCATCAAATGCTTGGCTATAGTAGTTTATTAAGTATTGGTTTTACGGGTGGATATATTAGTAAGCGCATCGATATTGCTAAACTATCTTTTGATAACCAGTGGAATGGTCAATTTTTTGATGCTACTATTCCATCTAACGAACCTTTTGCATTTAGCCAAACATCTTACGCCGATTTACAAGCGGGTATTAATTATGCCTATTTCGCTTCCGATAAATTTTACTTGAATGCAGGCCTTAGTGCACAACACATTAATAGGCCTAGAGAAAGTTTTTTTGACCCGCTTGTTTCCGACGCAAGTATTGATATGCGTTACACCGCATTTTTAAATGCAAGTTTAAAAATTGGAGAAGCTTGGATTGTAAATCCGAACCTGTATGTTAGTAAAATGAATACGGCATCTGAATTGGTGCTTGGTGTTAATGCCAATCGCGATTTAAGTGGTGATGGATCTAGGCAAATGATTTTGGGCCTTTATATGCGAAATGGCGACGCTGTTATTCCAGTTTTTGGCTTTCAATTAAACGACACCCGCTTTACTTTTAATTATGATGCTACTGTTTCAACCCTAAAAGCAGCCAATAATACCAGGGGTGCCTATGAGCTGTCGATTATCAAAACAGGAGCTGTTTCTTCTGCACTGGCAAGGGGTGTAAGATGTCCTTCGGTGAAATTCTAATTCTTTTCTTATTTTTAGTGCATTATTGACAAGCGTTTATTTTTTCACCTATGAAGTATTTACCCCTCAACAAGCAAATTTTTATTGATAACCGCAAGCGGTTTATACAGGAAATGAAGCCTAACAGTATTGCAATTTTTGTAAGTAATGATGAGTGGCCTTCTAATGGGGATGCACTTCATGCGTTTAAGCAAAATACAGATTTATACTGGTTGTCAGGTATTGAGCAGGAAGATTCAATGGTTGTATTATTTCCTAATTGCCCCGATCCAAAATATCGCGAAGTATTAGTTTTAGTAAGGCCCAACGAATTGAAAGAAAAGTGGGATGGGCGACGCTTACGCACTGCTGAGGGCACTGCTATTGCTGGTATCCAAACCATTGTATGGTTAGATAGTATTGACGCGATGCTTCAAACTTGGGTGCATTTAGCGGACACTATTTATTTAGATACCAACGAAAATGATCGAAAAGCTAGTGATGTTGCTAGCCGCGATTATAGGTTTGTAGCAGAAATGAAAGCGATGTATCCACTGCATGGATATGAACGTGCTGCTAAAATCATGCGTAAATTAAGAGCTGTTAAATCAAAAGAAGAAGTAGCCGTTATCAGTAAAGCTATTGATATCACAGATCAAACCTTTAGACATTTATTAGGCTTTATTAAGCCAGGTGTTACTGAATATGAAATTGAAGCAGAAATTTACCATCAATTTTTAAAGAGGCGCGCAACAGGTCCAGCTTACCATAGCATTATTGCAAGTGGTGATAGGGCTAGAACGCTTCATTATGTTTCAAACAATCAGGTGTGTGAAGCAGGGGAGATGTTGCTTATGGATTTTGGTGCAGAGTATGGAGGTTATTGTGCCGATTTAACCAGAACAGTGCCTGTGAATGGCGTGTTTTCAAAGCGTCAAAAAGAAGTATACAATGCTTGTTTGCATTTGCACAATTATGCCAAATCAATTTTAAAGCCTGGTATTTCGGTTGTGCAGTACACCGATAAAGTGGGCATAGAAGCTTCTAAGCAGTTTGAAAAAATTGGACTCATAAAAAAGGCTGATATAAAAAATCAGGATCCCGAAAATCCTGCCTACCGAAAATATTTATACCATGGTATTTCGCATCACTTAGGACTTGATGTACACGACCTTGGTACAAGAACAGCGCCAATAGAAGCTGGCATGGTATTTACGATTGAGCCTGGTATTTATATCGAAGAAGAAAAAATGGGTATTCGCATCGAAAATAATTTTTGGATCACTAAAACGGGTAATATAGATCTGATGAAAAATATCCCTATAACAGTAAGTGAAATTGAATCATTCATGAAATCAACCCCTCTTAAAAGAAAGAAATAAGTAGCATGATTAAAAAGCAAATACCCAATTTATTTACACTACTCAATCTTTTTTTTGGGTGCGTTGCTATTGTGTATATCACAATGCCTGGCATCATAATTACAGTAGGTGAAGCCGGTAATGATATAATTGAAATTCCGCTACAGATATACAGGGCTAGTATATGTTTGGCGCTTGCAGCCGTTGTGGATTATTTTGATGGTTTTTTAGCTCGACTTTTGGATAGTTCTTCTGAAATGGGCAAGCAATTAGATTCGCTCGCTGATCTTGTAAGTTTTGGGGTAGCCCCATCTTTAATTGCTTATCAATTTTTAAGGCTTTCGTACGCGCAAAATATAGATGGACTGTCTGCCTCTTGGGTACTACTCTTGCCTGTTTTTATTTTGCCTTGTGCTGCAGCCTACCGGTTGGCTAGGTTTAATATTTCGACGCCTTCTACTGCTGGCTTTACCGGTGTTCCAGTACCTGCAATAGGCCTATTATTTGCATCTTTTCCTATCATGTATTGGTATGAACCTATAGTAACGGATCTTTTGCTTAATAAATGGTTTTGGTATGTGGTGGTGCTTGTTTGTAGCTATTTAATGGTTTCTACACTCCCCATGATGGCGTTTAAATTTAATCAAATCTCTTTTAAAAAGCTACTACCGCTCATCATTTTGGCAAGTATTGGAGCTATTTCTGCCTTAAGTTTTGGTTGGATTGCTGTTCCAATTGTGTTTATTGCTTATGTAGTTCTATCTTTGTCTCTCAAATATTGGTACTTATGATTTTCAATGTTCAAATTAAGGTAATGCCCTTGAAAGATTTATTAGACCCTCAAGGTAAAGCTGTTTTAAGCGGACTTCATAATCTTGAATTAACAGGTGTGCAAGATGTACGTGTAGGGAAAAATATAAGCTTACAAATTGAAGCAGATAGTAAAGAAGCAGCTACTGTTATTGCAGAAAA
>CANEWV010000064.1 GCA_947442905.1 Chitinophagaceae bacterium
ACATCGAAAAAGGTTGGAAAGATTGGAGTGTTAAATTGGCAAATTAAAATTGGTTAGAAAAAAATGGCGAAAGAGAAACATCAATATATTGTAGGTGATAATGTATCAGGCGTTCAGGGCCAATATAAAAATTGGTTTTTAGACTATGCGTCTTATGTTATTTTAGAGAGAGCTGTACCTGCCATCGAAGATGGACTTAAACCGGTGCAGCGCAGGATTTTACATTCCATGAAAGAAATGGATGACGGCAGGTTTAACAAGGTGGCCAATATTATTGGTCAAAGTATGCAGTACCATCCGCACGGTGATGCGAGTATTGGGGATGCACTTGTTAACCTAGGCCAAAAAGACCTCCTTATTGATACACAGGGTAACTGGGGTGATGTAAGAACGGGTGATCAGGCAGCTGCTTCCCGTTATATTGAGGCGCGTTTGTCTAAGTTTGCACTGGAAGTAGCTTTTAATGCAAAAACAACCATTTGGCAATTAAGTTACGATGGTAGAAAAAATGAACCCGTAACACTTCCCATGAAATTTCCATTACTCTTGGCACAAGGAGCAGATGGTATTGCGGTTGGGTTATCTACTAAAATATTACCGCATAATTTTTGTGAGCTCATAGACGCTTCCATCAAATATTTAAAAGGTAAAAAATTCGAACTCTTCCCTGATTTTCAAACGGGTGGTATGGTGGATGTATCAGGCTATAATGAGGGTAAGCGTGGCGGTAAAGTGAGGGTGCGTGCGCACATTGAGGAGCTGGATAAAAAAACCTTGATTATTAAAGATGTGCCGTATAGTGTAACTACTACCCAGCTCATGGAAAGTATTACCAAGGCCAATGATCAGGGTAAAATCAAAATTAAAAAAGTTACGGATGTAACAGCAGCAGCAGTTGAAATTCATATTGATTTAGCGCCGGGTATTTCACCAGATATTACCATTGACGCACTCTATGCATTTACAGATTGTGAGGTAAGTCTATCGCCCAACGCTTGTGTGGTTATCAACCACAAGCCACACTTTATTGGCGTGCAAGAACTCTTAAAAGATGCCACCGATAATACCAAAGAATTACTCCGCAGAGAATTAGACATCAGGCTTTCGGAACTTGAAGACAAATGGCATTATACATCACTTGAAAAAATATTCTTTGAAGAAAAAATATACAAAGAACTAGAGCAAAAGCATGCTTCATGGGAAAATGTAATTGAAGCGATTGATAAAGCCTTTACGCCGTTTAAGAAAAAACTAAAACGTGCTATTGAAAGAGAGGATATTTTAAAATTGACGGAAAAGCCCGTTAGACGTATTTACAGACTTGATATCAATGAGCTCATTGAACAAATCAGAGGTATTGAAGAAGAAATCAAGCAGGTTAAATTTGATTTAGAGCACCTGACAGAATATTCGGTTGCGTATTTTGAAAATCTCTTAAAAAAGTTTGGTAAAAATAAAGACCGTAAAACAGAAATTAAAGCTTTTGATACCATTCAGGTTAAACAAGTGGCTATTGCCAACACCAAGCTATACATTAATAGGGCAGAGGGTTTTATAGGAATTAGTCTTAAAAAAGATGAACACTTATGCGACTGTTCTGATTATGATGATATCATTGCGTTTACAAAAGGCGGCACCATGAAAGTGGTTAAAGTATCCGATAAAATATTTATTGGAAAGGATATTTTATATGCAGCGGTCTTCCAAAAAAGTGATGAGCGAACTACCTACAATATGATTTATGTAGATGGCGCCTCTGGGGTTACCTATGCCAAACGCTTTAACGTAACAGGGGTAACGCGTGATAAAGAATATGATTTAACAAAAGGAACCGATAAAACGCGGGTACATTATTTTACGGCGAATTTAAATGGGGAAGCAGAAACGCTAAAGTTGATCTTAAGTCCTAATTGTACGGCACGTATTAAAGAACTAGATTTTTATTTCGAAGAAATAGAAATAAAAGGCCGTTCTAGTATGGGTAATCAGGTAACCAAGTATCCTATTAAAACCGTTAAATTTAAAGAAGCAGGTAAGAGTACGCTCGCTGGCCGTAAATTATGGTTCGACGATAAATTTGGCAGGTTAAACACCGAAGAAAAAGGGAAATACTTAGGTAGTTTTGAAGATGAAAAACTAGTTGTAATTACTAAAGAAGGTACCTACGAATTAACAGATACTGAACTTGCGCAACGTTTTGATCCAGAAAAAGTAATGCTGATTGAAAAGTTTGTTCCTGAAAAAATCATTACAGCTGTTTATTTAGACAGTGATAAAATGCAGTACAATGTGAAGCGTTTTAAAATTGAAACCACTACGCTTAAAACGGA
The DNA here is from genome assembly GCA_947442905.1 of Chitinophagaceae bacterium. The sequence continues at coordinate 2,331 of CANEWV010000064.1, forward strand.
GTTTTTATTTATCAAAGAAGGTAAAGGAAATAAGCTCGAAGCCGTAACCACCATACAAGAACCCATTTTGCAAGTGCAAACAGGCAGGGGTACACAGGTACGCGCTGCCAAATTTAAAATTGCAAAAATGGTGGATGTTACGGGTTGGAAGGCCGTTGGCTCTAAACTCACAGATTTTAGTAAAACCATTGAAATGCAGTGGGAGTCGCGCCCTAGCGATCCAAATGCGCAACCTGAGTTGTTTGGCTAAACTAACTTACTTTTGCACAAAGTAGAAGTATGGAGCCCGTATTAGTAGGTTGTTACAATGAATTGAAGGTGAGTCGTAAGGTAGATTTTGGATTTTACCTAGATAATGGCGAAGATGGTATTTTATTGCCTAAACGTTTTGCGCCCTCTACCTTAAGAATTGGAGATACCCTTAAGGTTTTCGTGTACCACGATTCTGATAATAGACTTATTGCAACTACCCAAGTAGCCAATGCATCTGTGGGTGAAATTGCGCTTTTAAAAGCAGTGGCTATTACCGGCCAAGGTGCTTTTTTAGACTGGGGTTTAATGAAGGATTTATTTGTGCCTACTTCTAAACAATTAGGTGGTATGCGTGAAGGCGGAACCTACCTTGTTAAGCTCTACCTCGACGAAATGACGGGCCGTGTAGCTGCCACAGAAAAAATTGAACAGTTATTAAGCAACGAAGTGTTAACGGTTAAAGAATTAGATGTTGTTGATTTAGTGGTATACCGTAAATCAGAACTAGGTTATGTGATGATTGTAAACAATAAGCACACAGCTGTTTTACACAGTAACGAAATTTTTAAAGAATTAAATATTGGCGACAAGCTCACTGGATTTGTGAAAACCATTAAGCCTGAAAATAAATTAGACGTAGTGCTTGGTAAGCCTGGTTTTGGAAGGGTAGAAGATGAGCAGGAAAAGATACTTCGCTTGCTTCAAGAAAACGATGGATACCTACCGTATCACGACAAATCTGATCCAGAAGAAATTTATAATTTTTTTGGGATGAGCAAAAAGTCATTTAAAATGACAATAGGAAGTTTGTACAAACAACGTAAAATTGAATTTACACAAACAGGCATTAAATTATTAGAGTCATAATTATTATTCAACATGAAAAATCAAGTTGTTTATATTGTTGCCGCCGTAAGAACACCTATTGGAAGTTTTGGCGGATCACTTAAAGATATTTCTGCTACGCGCCTTGGCGCTACTGCTATTCAAGCAGCTATAGAGCGTGCAGGTATCAAGGGAACCGACGTGGATGAAGTGTTAATGGGTTGTGTGCTGCAAGCTAATTTAGGGCAGGCGCCAGCACGACAGGCTGCTAAATTTGCAGGCCTTCCTGATAGTGTAGTTTGCACCACCATTAATAAGGTTTGCGCGAGTGGTATGAAAGCAATTACACAAGGTGCTCAAGCGATTTTGTTAGGAGACGCATCGGTGGTTGTCGCAGGTGGTATGGAAAATATGAGTAGTGTACCGTTTTATGCAAGTGCTATGCGTTGGGGTAATAAATATGGTGATACTACATTAACGGATGGGCTTTCTAAAGACGGCCTCACAGATGTCTACCACAATTACCCAATGGGAAATGCTGCAGAACTTTGTGCTAGCAAATATAATTTTACAAGAGAAGATCAGGATGCATTTGCTGTGTCTAGTTATACAAAAAGTAGAGCTGCTTGGGAAGCGAATTTATTTGACGCCGAAATTGTACCCGTTCCCATTCCGCAAAGAAATGGTGATCCCATTATGTTTTCAAAAGATGAAGAACCATTTAATGTAAAGTTTGAAAAAATCCCAGGATTAAAACCAGCCTTCACAAAAGATGGTACCATTACGGCAGCTAACGCATCTACCATGAATGATGGAGCTGCAGCGCTCGTATTAATGAGTCAAGAAAAAGCAGAAGCACTTGGCATAAAGCCCATTGCTATTTTAAAAAGTTATGCCGACGCAGAGCAGGCGCCAGAGTGGTTTACAACTGCTCCTGCATTAGCAGTGCCTAAAGCACTTGAAAAAGCAGGCATTACCAGTAGTGATTTGGATTGTATAGAACTCAATGAAGCATTTTCGGTGGTAGGGCTTGCTAATACGCAAATCATGCAATTGGATCCTGCCAAAGTAAATATTAAGGGTGGGGCAGTTTCGATAGGACATCCGCTTGGATGCAGTGGCGCAAGAATTGTGGTAACACTTATTCATGCATTAAAAGATAGGTCTGGAAAATATGGTGCAGCTGGAATTTGTAATGGTGGAGGCGGCGCATCTGCCGTTGTAATTGAAAATTGTTAAGGAAACTTATGAGAAATCAGTTAGGCTGTTTGCTCGATAATTTCATCCATTGAAATGCCCATATGACTTTCGTCGTAGGCACATTCGCCGTTAATGATCACTAGCACTTGAGGTGATTCGTGGTGTACTTTAAATTTTTCAGCAATAGCTGCAGATATATTTCTGTGTTGTAAGAGGTCAAGTAAGTAAAAATCTACACCGGCTGGAGGAGAACTGCCTTCTAGTCTATTAAGCGCCATAGAGCTAATGCTACAACGAGTACTGTGTTTGAAAAGTACTTGAGGTAATTTAAATGATTCGGAAGCAATCGCATCCAGTTGTTCGATACTAGTTAGATTTTTCCAATCCATAATAGGGACAAAAAAAAGTCATTAAGGTCTAAAATAACGTGGATTGGTAGTAGGGCAGCCTCTGCTTTTTGAAGCATTGCAAGAAATAATAAATGTAGCGCCGGCTAACAATAAAAAAAGAAGTGCGGTGGTCTTTTTCATACTAAAAGGATAGGTTAAGCGTTTTGTTTCTGTGCTCTATTACTTCAAAGATACTTATTTGCATTTAAATGAGGCCTTTTGTAAGATATAGATCTGTTAAATCTATAAACGAAAAGTTTAATTATTTAGTATGAAGGTTCATTTTATATCTATTGGTGGTAGTGTAATGCACCAATTGGCTATCGCATTACAGGGTAAAGGTTACCATGTTACCGGTACAGATGACGAGATTTTTGAGCCTGCCCTTAGCCATTTAAGAGATAAGGGCTTGTTACCCAGTGCTTTTGGCTGGCAACCGGCGCTTATTACCCCAGATTTGGACGCTGTTATTTTAGGGATGCACGCCAAGGCCGACAACCCAGAACTTTTAAAAGCGCAGGAGCTGGGCTTATCCATTTATTCTTTTCCTGAGTATATTTTCCACGAAAGCCAGCAAAAAAAGAGGGTCGTTGTAGGAGGTAGCCACGGTAAAACCACCACAACCAGCATGATTATGCATGTACTCAAAACCTGCCATCAAGACTTTGACTACTTGGTTGGCGCAAAACTTGCAGGTTTTGAACAGTCTGTAAAAGTAACAAATGCGCCTACCATTGTTTGTGAAGGAGACGAATATTTAGCGAGTGCTTTATTGCGTCAACCTAAATTTCATTTTCTATTTCCACACGTTGCGATACTTACTGGCATTGCCTGGGATCATATCAATGTGTTTCCCACTTTCGAATTTTATTTAGAACAGTTTGTGCTATTCATGCATAAAATTGAAGCGGGTGGGGTGCTTATTTACAATGAGACAGACGAGGTGCTTAATAAGCTAGTACTTGCTAATCAAGGAAACGATATTAGGTACATTCCATACAAAGTGCCTACGCATCAAATTACAAATGGTCAAACCTATATTACACTTGAAGGCGTAGAAGGACCACTTAGCGTTTTTGGAGACCATAATCTATTAAATATGCAAGCGGCTTATTATGCCTGTGCCGAACTTGGCATTTCTGCCAAAGATTTTGTGGGGGCCATGGCTAATTTTACAGGCGCTTCTAAAAGACTAGAATTATTAGCTAGCAATAGTGAATGTAATATATACAGAGATTTTGCGCATGCACCTAGTAAAGTAATTGCCACCATTGAAGCCGTGAAGCAACAGTTTCCTGCTAGAAAATTAATTGGCGTATTAGAACTGCATACCTATAGTAGCCTCAATAAAGAATTTATGCACCAGTATAAAGGGGCACTCGAAAAAACAGATATCGCTGTTGTTTTTTATTCGAAACATGCGCTGCAAATAAAAGGACTCCCTGAACTGCCCGAAAGCTATGTGTTAGAAGGGTTTGATAAAAATGGACTACTGGTAATGACCGATAAAAATGCGTTGGAGCAGTGGCTTCGTGCACAAGATTATTCCAACAGCAATTTAGTATTAATGAGTAGTGGTAATTATGATGGAATTGATTTACCTTCCTTTGCGCCAACTTTAATTTAATATCAACTATGAAATTGCAATTAACAAGACCTATCGCATTTATTGATTTAGAAACCACGGGGGTAACCGTTAGTACAGACCGAATTGTAGAAATTGCAATTGTAAAAATAAGTCCTGACGGTACTAAAGTTGTGAAACGAAAATTAGTGAATCCACTCATGCCTATACCGGCGGGTTCAACTGCGGTGCATGGCATTTCTGATGAGATGGTAAAAGAGGCGCCTTCCTTCACACAAATTGCCAATGAAGTAAAACAGTTTTTAGAAAACTGTGATTTGGGTGGTTATAATAGCAACCGGTTTGATATTCCCATGCTCATCGAAGAATTTTTAAGAGCGGGTATCGAATTTTCTATTGAAGGAACAAAACTTGTAGATGTTCAAAAAGTATTTCACATGATGGAGCAGCGAACCTTAAGTGCTGCCTATAAATTTTATTGTTCGAAAGTATTAGAAGGTGCACATGGAGCAGAAGCTGATGCAACCGCAACATGGGAAGTATTAGAAGCGCAACTTGAAAGATATCCGCAACTAGGAGACACCGTAGAAAGCATTGTAAAAATTACCGGCGAAGAAGATATTGTAGATTTTGCCCGCCGTTTTATAAAAGTAAATGGTATCGAAATTTTCAATTTTGGAAAACACAAAGGCAAGCCCGTTACCCAGGTATTAAAAGAAGAACCTCAATATTACGACTGGATGATGAAGGGTGATTTTGCTATGAATACCAAGCAAAAGCTTACTGAAATTCTTAATAGGACCCTTCTTACAAAGGCTTAGTTTTAAGCTATTAGTCAAATTCAAGCTCCATTTTACCGGAATTAATACTGATTTACATAGCTATTCTGATTTTCTTTTATATAAATCGGTTAGTATTTGTAATTTAGAGCCTATTCATGCCCCCTAGACTTTGGAAAAACTAGTCATCATACCAACCTATAACGAACGCGAAAATATTGCGGCTATTATTGCTGCTGTGTTTGAATTGCAGGCAGGATATCATATATTAATTATTGATGACGGATCTCCAGATGGTACAGCAGCTATTGTAGAAGATTTAATGAAGGCGCATGAAGGCCAACTTTTTATTGAAAAACGTTCGGGTAAATTAGGACTTGGCACTGCTTATATCCATGGATTTAAATGGGCGCTCGAAAAAGGGTACCAATACATTTTTGAAATGGATGCCGATTTTTCACATAGCCCTCAAGATTTAGAAAGACTATATGCAGCTTGTAATATTATTGGAGCCGATGTTGCGGTAGGTAGTAGGTATGTAAAAGGTGGAAGAACCGAAAACTGGCCACTAAACCGTC
>CANEWV010000065.1 GCA_947442905.1 Chitinophagaceae bacterium
CAAAATAATAGCCGACAGCTGCAAATGATAATATTTCTTTGGGCTTTGCTGCAATTGAAAATTTACCAGCGCTACTAGTCATTACTGTTTCGCGGGTTGTTAAATTGGTAACGCTTGCAAGCACGATGGGCATTTGCGTAGCGCTGTCTTTTAAAAAGCCCGTTCTTTTCTCATTTTTTTGAGCAAAAGAATAGCTGCTTGTTGTTAAGCAAGCAGCTATTATAAATATGATGCAGTAAAACTTTTTCATACCCTAAAGGTACGCTAGACACGGTAACTAGTCTATGATAATTACCTTTTGGGTGTATGTTTTTTTGTTGTGCTCGATTTTTAACAGATAATACGCTGAGCTTGGTTTTCCAATATTGATTTCTTTACTGTAAATGCCGTTAAAATTAGGCGTTGATTCGGTAAATACTTTTTGGCCACTAGCGGTTAAAATATCTATGTTTAAAGGCGCCCTATTTTTAACTTCAAAGCGAAGTTGGAATTTACCATTGTTAGGGTTAGGCGATACCGTTAAATTAATTTCTTTAGCTACCACTTCTGGAGGTAAGGCTGTTACTACGTGGTTGATGATATTAGATGTTTGTGAACATCCAGTTGCATCTGTAACCACAACCTTGTAAGCACCTGATTGTCTTAACTTGGTTTTTTGTCCTGTTTCACCTGGAATAGAAGCATCGTTAAAATACCACTGATTACCTGTTAGTGAACTACTGGATAATGAGTCTGCAACTTTGGTAATAGTTGGTGCAACTACGTTTGTAGCTACAATAGTTGCTTTATCACTTAAACATCCAGCTTGTGTTCTAATTTTCATGTTATAGAAGAAATAATAGAACAGATTTGGGTCTGTGGTAGAACCCCAGTTTGCACTGTTACCGGTGATATTAAATACACCTGGCATACCCATTGGATAAGTAGTTGCGCCTACAATATTGTTATTTCTGAAAATGGTTGCACCATTAGAACATGTTACCATAAGTACGTGATCGCCAGGGGTATTAACTGGTAGGTTTAATTGGTAAATAGCACCAGTATCACCTGCAGGGTTTCCTGTTACAGCACCACCTGTTGGCGTAGGATGCGTAGCCGACACATTAAATGTAACGCTACTTAATGGGTAGTAGGTATAGCTACCATTTGCGTTTAGGGTTCCTAAATCAGCAAGCATCACTTGAACGGTACCAGGATTTCCAATGTAAAGTCTTACACTTTCAATCATTACTGGCACGGAGTTATTAATGCGTACAAAGTTTCCGCTAAAACTATTGTAACCTCCATCAGGGTGAACCATTTTATTAGGAAGACCAACCGTCGTTTTCATTTCTCTTCCTACATAATATGTTTTATTGGTAGGAATGGTGTTTGTATTATAAGTAGGTCCAGCTGCAACAGGTGTATTGCTTGATTCACTTGTATACCAATAGTAGTTGGCATTTGCTTCTGGATTATTCACTTTTAGAATAGCACTTGTACCACAAATGGTACCTACTGCATCTGGTGTACTTGATTTGCTACTAATGGTTACATCATTAACAATCGAGTTGTTGGTAGGATTTTGATCTGCCGTAAAATTAACCGACACTGCAACATTATACGAAGTGTTTGGTTTTGTTAAGAATGGCTTTTGAAGTGTAAGGCTCACATTTGTTTGGCCCGGAATGGTTCCAGGATAAGGCGCATTAATGGTTGCTACTACTGTATTACCTTCTTTGATAACAGCGGTTACACTTACATTATCGGCAGGCGATGATCCGTTGTTTCGGAGTTGTACAGATAAATATTGAGTACTATCTGCACACTCCAAAGATCCCGGATTTGTAATGCTCGTTACAGATACATCGTTAGATGGATTGATCACTAATAAACGGTAATCTTGGGTTTCACCTTTTGCATAGGTACCACATGCATTAACGTCTGCAGCATTTGAAGTTTCTTGCAACACAATACGCATTCTTAAATAATTACCAATACTTACTGTATTAGGAACTGCTATATTTCCTGTAAACGCTGCTGCATTTGCAAGGTTGCCGCTTGTTGCTACAAGTTCGTTATCGTCGGTAAATGTTCCGTTGTTGTTGTAGTCGATAAATATTTTTGCAATTTTATTATTGTTGCTAGCATCTGAGCTACCCACACGAACATAAAATGGAACGCTTTGTAATGGCTCTACTTGTGCTACTATTTTGGTATTATCTGTGTATGTAGTTCCGCCGGTAGGATTTGAATAACGAATGGTTTTAAAACTAAGGCTATCAATTTTACCACCAACATTAGAAGATGCAGCTGATGCGCAGTAAGCCGTTCCGCCCACACCGCTTACAAGAAGTGAATATGCTTGTGTGCCTCTTTGTAATGTGTTTTTATAGGTAACTGTTACGGTATATGATTGACCAGGAATAGTGCTATCTACATCCACTACTTCTACGTTATCAATAATGTTATCACCTGGAGAAGGATCACTACTAGGGCTTGAAGGAATCATCACCCATGGCTTATATACTTTAGCCCCACCATTTGTTGTAACCCTAACGTCTAAGTCATTTACAAGTTTTGGAGTTGGGTCATTTAATACGTTTACGGTTTCTACATTTCCTTTAGGATCTGTCCAAGAAATAGTTGCTTTTAATTGACCTTTACCAGAAGCAATTACATTTGTAGAAAAAGAAGTAGTTGTTGCATTAAATACATTTTCAAACATCAAATGCTCACTACTTGCATTGTTGTTATTGGCCACAGATGCAGAAATTACAGAAGCTGCTTTTTCTACGTTTAAAAGACCAAAACCAAATTTATAATCGGGACCTGGTGCGCTACCTGCTTCACTCGCTGTATGAATGGCGAGTCCTTTAATGGTAGCAGCCCTTAAAAAGTCACCATTTTTTAAACGTGCATATAATTCTTGTAATAATAGTAATGATCCAGATGCATTAGGAGAGGCCATGGATGTTCCACTTAAACTTGAATAACTCGTATTAGAAGAAGAAACACTTGATAAAACCCCTACACCGTCTGCAACCACGTCTGGTTTGATACGACCATCATCGGTAGGGCCCCAGCAACTAAAACTACTCATCACAACATCTTCGGGTCTACTGTAAATAGAAGAGATACCATTAACAGCACCAATGGTTAAATTGTTTTTTGCATTACCATCCCATGAAACAATTCCATAACTATCATTGTTACTGATACCATCTGGTCTGTTACCAGCAGCTGCCATTGAGCCACTTGCATTGTATCTGAAAAATGGTTGACCAACAGCTGGACCATTTTGATTTCTGCTATTACCCGCCGATTTTACATATAGGTAATAAGGTGCATTGTAAGCAATAGAATCTAGTAGTTGTGCATCATTACTGTAATATCCAAATTTGTTATCTTCATTGTCTGTAGAACGGCCATAAAATTCCCATCTACTTTGAGAAGAATTATAGTTCCATCCTGTAATGGTTCCGTATGAATGGTTTGAAATTAATAGATTGGGTGCTTCTGCAGCAATTTCTGGTTTATCGCCCGTAAAATCATAAGCAATAATACCTTGTAAACCATACGCCATACCTTTTGCACTTGGGTTTACGCCAGTTGCAATCATGGTACCTGTTACGTGTGTGCCATGGTCAGAAAGAACCGATGAATTATCTTTTTGCGTAACCCTATTAACAAGTTCTACGTGTGTTGTTAAAATTTTACCGCCATCCCAAACGCCTAATTTATTTTTTACTGCATTAGATGATCCAGATAAATTAAGCCCCGATGATCCACCTGGCCATAATTGATTGGCCCTTGTTGTATTGGCAGCAATGGCGTTATTATGCGCGATATAATACTTAGGTAAATTAAATGCATCTACACCTACAAGCTTTCCTACATTTCCTTCTTTGTCGGTGAATGTTAATGCCCAACCTTTTTGTTTGGCAAGTGATAATGCTTTGATATAATTTTCTTTGTCTGCAATTTGTAAACCTTTAGCAGTTCGCTCAAGTATAGCAGGCTCAGTTGTTGTTTGTGCAACTGTTATGCTTGCAAAAAATGCACAGAAAAATAATGTCCCAAAAAAACGAGCTGTTCTATTCAACATAAGTGTTTTCATATATCTTCACATTAATGCCACGAGGGCTTTTATACTGAATTAAAAATACTCAATTACCTTTTAACTTTGCCATATGAAACGAGTTCTTTTTTACGTATTTACCCTCATTTTTTGGGGGATTGCTTGCAAGACCCCAAAAGCGTCTAGCACCCCAGCAGCAGGAGCTAGCCAGTCTAGTACCATTACCCAAGGCATAGTGGGTGAAGTCACTGAAACTACCGGTAATCAGATGCCCATGGTAGGCGCACCCGTGCCCACGCCTAAAGCATTTAAAACCACTGTTTATATTTATGATTCTACGCACATCAGTAAGGTTAAACAAATAGGGACGAGTCCACTTTTTTTAACCGTGAATACGCGTTTGGTACAAAAACTTGACACCAACGAGGCCGGGCAGTTTAGCGCAGCTCTTGAGGCGGGCACCTACTCGGTTTTTGTACTAAAAGGCGGCGCCTTTTTTGCCAACCAATTTGACGAGAAAAACAATATTGGGTTGTGCAGGGTGGAGGTTGGCAAGCAAACGCGTCTTCAAATAAGCGTCAATGTGGATGCGAGTTACTAATTGAGCAGCTGAACCCCAGTTTGCGCGCGGTTTAATTTGGGGCCGCGATACCAGTTTGCGCCCCGTTTTGTTATCTTTGCCGTGGAGAAGAGCTTATGAATTTGGATGTGTTGCTAGCGCAGTTTAATAATGCCCCCCACCTAAATCAATTGGTGAGCAGCCTTCTATTGCCTGAACCCCAAAAAATCTTTTTAAAAAACTTACAAGGTAGCAGTCCCGAATTTTTTGTAGCCGGTGTATTTGCGCACACGAATACAGATTCGCTCAACCATATTGTGATATTACAAGACGCCGAAGAAGCGGCTTATTTTCACAACACACTCGAAAATGTTTCGAAGGCACTGGATGTATTTTATTTTCCTTCGTCTTTCAAAAACAGAAAGAACTTTAAGCTTTTAAATAGTTCTCATGTGATGCTCCGGACCGAGGCGCTAACGAAGTTAGCGGCGGGGGGCAACAAAAAAATGTTGGTCACCTATCCCGAAGCCATTTTTGAAAAAGTGGTGCTATCGGAAACACTTAAGTCCAATATTATTTCTATCAAAACCAATGACACCATTAATGTAGAGAGTTTGCTAGAACTCTTTGTCATGTATGGTTTCAAGCGTTCCGACTTTGTGTATGAGCCAGGACAGTTTGCCATTAGAGGCGGTATTTTAGATATCTATTCTTTTGGTAACGAAAAGCCGTATCGTGTTGAGCTTTTTGGAAATGAAGTAGACTCTATTCGAATTTTTGATCCAGAAACACAGCTCTCCGAACGAAAATTATTACAGGTTAATATCATCCCCAATGTTGAAACACAGTTTTCTACTGGTGAAAAAGTTTCGCTCTTCGAATTCTTAAAAGAGAACACGGTGGTATGGACCAAAGACCTTTCTTTTATAGCGGAAAAAGTAACACAGCAATACGAAGACCTTGAGGGCTTTGTGTCTTTACTGGATAGCGGTTACCGCATGCAAAATAGTGACGACGAAGACGACACCCGTGTTATGCAGGACGTTACCCTTCAAGATTTTGTTACTTCTGAAGAGATTATGGCGTCCCTTGCGGGCCGCCACCACATTGAGTTTAGCATGCATGCAGGTAGCGCTACCCTCGAAATAGAATGCAATACCAAACCACAACCTTCTTTTAATAGACAGTTTGATTTACTCATCAAGGATTTAAAAGCACACGAAGGTGCTGGGTATTCGTTGTATATTTTTGCAGAGCAGGTAAAGCAGTTAGAGCGCTTACATAGCATTTTTGTAGACCTCAAAACAGAAATTAATTTTGTTCCGGTTCCTACCAGTATTCATGAAGGATTTATAGACAACGATTTAAAAATTGTTTGCTATACCGATCATCAAATATTTCAGCGTTACCATAAATACAAGGTTAAGCAGGCCTATAATAAAAATAAAGCCATCACGCTAAAAACCTTACGGGACTTGCAACCTGGCGATTATGTAACACATATCGATCATGGTGTTGGTACTTATTCGGGACTTCAAAAAATTGAAGTAAATGGTAAACCCCAAGAAGCGGTGCGTATCATTTATAAAGAGGGTGATATATTATATGTGAACATCAATTCACTTCATAAAATATCAAAATATACGGGCAAAGAAGGTACGATGCCTAAAATTAATAAGCTAGGTTCTGATGTTTGGGCCAAGCTTAAAGAAAAAACAAAAGCAAAGGTTAAAGAAGTTGCTTTTGATTTGATTAAATTATATGCAGCGCGTAAATCGCAAGTTGGTTTTGCGCATGCCCCTGATAATTATTTACAAACAGAGCTTGAAGCTTCATTTATTTACGAAGACACGCCGGATCAGTACAAAGCAACCCAAGATGTAAAGCGCGATATGGAGTCTACGTCGCCCATGGATAGGCTTGTGTGTGGTGATGTGGGTTTTGGTAAAACAGAAGTGGCCGTGCGTGCGGCTTTTAAATCGGTGGTGGATGGTAAGCAAGCCGCCGTGCTTGTGCCTACCACTATATTAGCGTTTCAGCACTATAAAACGTTTAAAGAAAGGCTTTCTGATTTTCCGGTAACTGTCGATTTTATCAACCGATTTAAATCGGCAAAAGAAAAAAAGGAAACCTTACAAAAATTAGCAGAAGGAAAAATTGATATCATTATTGGCACCCATGGTATTTTAGGTAAAGAGGTTAAGTTTAAAGATCTCGGCGTAATGATTATTGATGAAGAGCAAAAATTTGGGGTAGGTCACAAAGAAAAATTAAAGACTTTAAAAACCAGTGTAGACTGCTTAACGCTTACTGCCACGCCTATTCCACGAACCCTTCAGTTTAGTTTAATGGGTGCGCGTGATTTAAGTATCATCAATACGCCACCGCCAAACAGGCAGCCCATTCAAACAGAGGTTCAGGTATTTAATGACGACGCTATTAGAGACACCATCTATTACGAAACAGAGCGTGGGGGTCAGGTGTTTTTTATTCATAACAGGGTGCAGGGACTTCCAGAAATGTGCGCGCTTATTCAGGGCCTATGTCCCGATTTAAGCATTGGCTTTGCGCATGGGCAACTTGAAGGGCACGAATTGGAAGAACGCATTTTGGATTTTATAGACAAAAAATACGACGTACTGGTTTGTACCAATATTGTAGAGAGTGGGGTAGACATCCCTAACGTTAATACCATTATTGTAAACAATGCGCATCATTTTGGTTTATCGGATTTGCACCAGCTTCGTGGGCGTGTAGGGCGCAGTAATAAAAAAGCGTTTTGTTATTTATTAGCGCCGCCTATGAGTACGCTGCCTTCCGATTCGCGTAAACGTTTACAAACGCTCGAACAGTTTACCGATTTGGGTAGTGGGTTTCAGATTGCGATGCGTGATTTAGACATACGTGGTGCAGGTAATTTACTCGGTGGTGATCAGAGTGGCTTTATGGCCGAAATAGGTTTTGAAATGTACCAGAAAATTTTAGAGGAAGCCGTGCGTGAATTAAAACGCAGTTCCTTCAAAGATTTATTTAAAGAAGAAATTAGTAAGCAGGACGATTTTGTAAAAGACTGTACCATCGATACTGATTTGGAAATTTTAATTCCAGATTCTTATGTCGAAAGTATTGCAGAACGTTTAAGTTTATATACCCGCCTCGACAATTGTGAAAATGACAATGACCTCAACGAGTTTAACACCGAACTGATAGACCGTTTTGGCGCATTACCAACGCAGGTAACGG
>CANEWV010000066.1 GCA_947442905.1 Chitinophagaceae bacterium
AATAGCCGGCCAATTTTTACCAGTGATATAAGTGGCTTTGCTGACACTATCATACGCAATCCCATTTAAAACATTTGTTTCTGTGGTAATGGGTTGATTTGTTTTTTGCAAAATATTTGTAAAGTCAAATTGTTTTTCTACCTGGCCCGATACAGGATTGATGACGATTATTTTATTTTCACCCCACACATTGGCGTAAATTTTGCTATCAATCAATTCTAGCTCATTAAGCGAAGCGATGTATCCATTGTTATCATATACCCCCAAGGTTTTTTCGATGGCTAGGGTGGATGGGTTTACAAAATACAAATTGCTACTGCCGGTACTAATAATAAGCTGGTTGTTAAAATGGGTAATACCCCAGCCTTCATAGTTCCAGTTAAATTCTTTTTCTTTTTTAAAAGTAGCGGCATCGTAAACAAACACTTTGTGGTTTTGCCAGGTAAGTTGGTAGATTTTATTGTTGTACACAGCAATACCTTCTCCAAATAAACTATCTGCAATAGATAGAGTTTGGAGTGCTTTACCTGTTGCTAAATCCGTTTTAAACAACTTGCTTTGGTTGGTAAGACCCGTTCCTTCGTATAAGGTATTGTTATGCCAAACAAGGCCCTGTGTAAATGAACTGGTATTATGCGGGTATATTTCTACAATAGTATAAGTGCCATTAATAGGCGCTTCAATAGCTGCTGCAACGGGTTCGTTACTACCTTCTGTGTCAGGGTTAGATTGGCATCCAAAAAGGACAGTAGCGACAAATAAAAAATATACAAGATTTTTTTTCATGCAGCAGGCGTTGAATTAAACGTTAAATCTGAAATGCATAATATCGCCATCTTTAACCAGGTATTCCTTTCCTTCAATTCTTAATTTGCCATTGTCTCTACAAGCTGATTCACTACCAAAGTGTACAAAATCTTCGTAGGCAATTACTTCGGCTTTAATAAAACCTTTTTCAAAATCGGTATGAATAACGCTTGCTGCTTGTGGTGCTTTCCAGCCCTTTAAAATAGTCCATGCTCTAACTTCTTGCACACCAGCAGTAAAGTAAGTATCTAGATTTAATAATTTATACGCAGATCTAATTAAACGGTTTAATGCAGGCTCTGTCATTTTGTATTCTTCCATAAACATTTGCTTGTCATCGCCTGATTCTAATTCTGCAATTTGAGCTTCAATGTTATTGCACATTACAATTACCTGTGCACCTTCTTGTGCTACAGCTGCAGTAAGCATTTCAGAATATTTATTACCAGTGTGCATACTCGCCTCATCTACGTTGGCAACGTATAAAACCGGTTTGTCTGTTAGTAAAAACAAATCAGCAACCGCTACATTTTCTTCTTTAGAAAGCCCTAACGAATAAATGCTTTTACCGGTTTCTAGATGGGTTTTACAACGCGATAAAATTTCAAATTCTGCTTTTGCTTTGGTATCCGATCCAACACGCGCCATTTTTTCTACGCGTTGCATTTTCTTTTCTACACTTTCTAAATCTTTTAATTGAAGCTCGGTATCAATAATTTCTTTATCGCTTACTGGGTTGATAGCGCCTTCTTCTCTTAAAACGTTTTCATCCTCAAAACAACGGATCACATGAATGATGGCGTCTACTTCTCTAATATTTCCTAAAAATTTATTACCGAGTCCTTCACCTTTACTCGCACCTTTAACAAGGCCGGCGATATCTACAATTTCCATTTGGGTAGGAACAATACGGTCAGGAATTACCAGTTCCGCTAATTTGCTTAAACGTTCGTCCGGAACGTCTACAAGGCCTACATTGGGCTCAATAGTACAGAAACGGTAGTTGCTAGCCTGTGCTTTAGCGTTAATGCTTACTGCATTAAATAATGTTGATTTTCCTACGTTGGGTAGTCCTACAATTCCTGCCTTTAAAGCCATAATTGAAACCTTTTTAATTAAGGTGCAAATATAGCTCCAATATTTTTTATATTCACCCCATAAATTAACCCAGATGGCACTAAATATTGTATGGATCGCCTTTTTTATTGTGGCTTTTGTAATTGCCCTTTACAAGTTCTTGTTTTTACATGATACCGAAGTGTTTAAAACCCTTGTAGATGGGATGTTTGATAGTGCCAAAGGATCTGTTATTGATGTGGCGTTCCCGCTTGCTGGCACCATGGTTTTCTTTTTAGGACTCATGAATATTGCAGAGCGTGCTGGCGCTATAAATTGGATAGCGCGCTTACTCAATCCATTTATGAAAAGGTTATTTCCTGAAGTGCCTGAAAAGCATCCGGCAATGGGGCAAATGGTGATGAATTTTAGTGCTAATATGCTAGGGCTTGATAATGCTGCAACGCCTTTTGGTTTAAAAGCTATGGAAAGTCTTCAATCTATTAACCCCGACAAAGAAAAAGCGACCAATGCGCAAATTATGTTTTTGGTGCTGCATACAAGTGGACTTACGTTGATTCCGCTTACCATTATTTCTTACCGTTTAGCGGCTGGCTCCACCGAAGCGGCGAGTGTGTTTATTCCATGCGTACTTGCAACTATTTGTACTACACTTGCTTCTATATTTATTGTGGGTTTTAAGCAAAAATTAAAATGGGACAGCGTGCTATTAACCTGGTTATTAGGTCTCGTGGCGCTGGTTGCGGGTATGCTCTTTTTTGTGCAGCAAATGGGAGCGGAGCAAAAAGAAATATTTAGTAGGGTTACCGGTAATATGATTTTACTGTTGCTGGTAGTGCTCATTATAATTGGAGGGATGCTTAAAAAAATAAATGTATTTGACGCCTTTATTGACGGTGCCAAAGGAGGCTTTGATGTGATTTTAAAAATCATTCCATACCTCGTAGGGATGCTTGTTGCTATTCGCGTATTTAGAGACAGTGGTGCACTTGGCTATATGGTAGACGGATTAAGTTGGGTGATTGGCTTAACGGGTGTTGACACTGCATTTACGCCTGCTTTACCAGTAGCGATTATGAAACCATTTAGTGGAAGCGGTGCGAGAGGACTCATGCTAGATGTAATGAAATCTAATGGTCCAGATTCATTTGTAGGTAAATTAGCATCTACCTTTCAGGGATCGGCGGATACTACTTTTTATATTATTGCCCTCTATTTTGGAAGCGTGGGCATCAAAAAAGTACGATATGCAATATGGGCAGGTGTGTTAGCAGACCTACTAGGCGTAGTGGCCGCTATCTTAATTGGATATGTATTTTTTAGCTAACCTTTTCGCCAGCCATTTCCATTACAATTTTCCATTCGGCGGGCTTAACGGTTTGTACGGACAGTCTACCAAGCCTTACAAGGTCCATATCTTGTAGTTTGGCGTGCGCCTTAACATCTGCAAGCTTTACTGGGTTTTTAAGCTTTTTAAAGGGCTTAAAATCAACTACAAGCCATGCTGGATCGGGGGTAGTAGGGTCTTGGTAAGATTCCTTAACCACTTTAGCGATACCTACAATTTCCATACCCTCGTTGGAGTGGTACCAAAAAGCGAGATCGCCTTTTTTCATGGATCTTAAATTATTGCGGGCGCCATAATTTCTAACGCCGTCCCAAAATGTTTGCTTGTCTTTTTCAAACTGATCCCAACTGTATTTGAATGGTTCCGATTTGATAAGCCAGTAATTCATTTTGAAAACTATTTAAGTCGTAAAATATTAAGCTAAATATTATGCTTCGCTTGCAAGTACGTCTGCTAAATGCAGCACTTTTAATCCGGAGTGTTTATGTGTTAAACAACCATCTATATGCATCAGACAGCTCATGTCTGTACTAATAATATATTCGGCACCAGTAGCAGCGGCATTGGTGGTTTTTTGATCCCCCATGGCAATACTAATAGGTTCAAATTTAACGGCAAAGCTACCTCCAAATCCGCAACAGGTTTCTACGTCGTTCATCTCTACAAGCTCAAGTCCTTTAACCTTGCTAAGTAGCTTACGCGGTTCTGTTTTTACATTACACTCTCTAAGTGCAGCACAACTATCATGATAAGTTACCTTACCATTAAAAGTAGCGCCTACGTCATCGATTTTTAAAACGTTGATTAAAAAATCGGAGAGTTCGTAAATACGAGCCGATGTTTTTTTAGCAATATTTATTTGCGCAGAATTTTCGTAAAGTTTACCGTAGTAGTTTCTTACAAAACCGGTACAGCTAGCACTGGGTGCTACAATATAATCGGTACCGTTAAAATCATCTAAAAACTTATCGCAAACACTTTTTGATTCTGACCAAAAACCTGCATTAAATGCGGGTTGGCCACAACAGGTTTGATTGGGGTTGTATTTGACCGTACAGCCAACTTTCTCCAACACTTTTACCATGTTAAACGCTACCTGAGGGTAGAGCTGATCAATAAAGCAAGGAATAAATAACTGTACGTTCATTTATTTATTTTTCACTACCTAAACGGTAGATGTATTTGTCTGCTAAAAAGCCTTTATCGGTCGTAGGATATTTTTCTTTGATTTCTTTGTATAAAGCTAAAGCCTCTGCATTTTTACCAGTAGTTTCTGATAAAAGGGCAGCTCTAAATAGATATTCAGAAGCGTTGCTTTCGTCTTCAGAAAAACTTGCTGCTGCTTTTTTGTAGTAATCAATGGCTTCGTCTTTTTTGTTAAGCTCTGCACTCGCATCGCCTAAAGCACCAATCGCTAACATTTGAATTTGCTTAGCGTCTGTAGAAAAGTCTTTTAAGTATTTAATAGCGTTGTTAAAATCGCCAAGTTTTAAATAACTAATACCAGCATAATAACCAGCAATGTTAGCTGCTTTAGTGCCACTGTAGTTATTGATAATGTATAACACACCTTTGTTAACACCGTCGCCATTTAAAACGAGATTTGAAGAATCAAGTGCAAAATATTCTTGCGCCTTAAACATCGCTTCAGATGCTTTTTCTTCTTTAGGTTTAACAATAAATTCTTGGTAACCAAACCAAGCTCCTACAGCAACTAAGATGATAGCTGCAGCAGTAGCAAGTTTCTTGCCGCTGTTATTCCAAAAAGCAGCTACACCTGCAAGGTCTTCATTGTTTATATTTTTTACTTCGTTTTCTGACATGGTATTTATTTTCTTGTGATTTTGTAATGTTGATTAGTCTACAATAAACGGATAGTTTTCGTCTAGGTAAACATCTTTTAGAACTTCGCTATCATCTGGCCAAGGGCTTTCTTCAGCAAATTTTACACTCTGCTCTACAATGGCATCAATTTTTTGGTCGATGGCTTGTAATTCTGCTTCTGTACTATATCCGTTTTCTAAAATGGTTTCACGCACTTTAGTAATAGGGTCTTGGTTTTTGTATTCGTCTACCTCTTCTTTACTTCTATATTTTTGCGGATCTGATACAGAGTGTCCTTTGTATCTGTAGGTTTTCATTTCAAGTAAGGTTGGACCTTCGCCATCTCTACCTCTTTTTACAGCTCTTGCCACACCTTCGTGCACAAGTTCAGGAATCATACCATCAATTACATCGGCAGGCATATCGTATGCATCTGCTAATTTATAAATATCGGTTACATTACTTGTACGCTCAATAGAAGTACCCATGGCGTAATTATTGTTTTCACAAATAAATACCACTGGTAATTTCCAAAGCATGGCAAGGTTAAAGGTTTCATGTAAAATACCCTGACGTGCAGCACCATCACCAAAATAGCAAAGCACCACATTGTTTGTGCCTTTGTATTTTTCAGCGAAAGCTAAACCGCCTGCAGTTCCAATTTGAGCACCCACAATACCATGTCCACCAAAAAAGCGGTGTTCTAGGCTAAAAAAGTGCATACTACCACCTTTACCCTTAGCACAACCGGTTGCTTTACCGTATAATTCAGCCATACAAGCATCGGCAGAAACGCCTTTTGCAAGTGCTAAACCGTGGTCACGGTAAGCGGTGATAAACGGATCGTCATGCTGCGTAGCTGTCATACAGCCTGCTGCTATTGCTTCTTGGCCAATGTAAGCGTGGAAAAATCCACGAATCTTACCTGCCATTTTGTACATTTCTTCTGATTTGAGCTCAAACTGGCGAATCAGCTGCATAAGCTCGTACCAGTAGAGGTAGGTTTCTTTTGAAAATTTAGTAGCCACTAGTCAAAATTTTGAGGAGCAAATATACGGGTTAAACATTAAAAATTTAGGCTTCGTTTAGGAACGGATACTTGTAATCCACAGGGGGATTAAAGGTCTCTTTTATCGTTCTGGCACTTAACCAACGGTATAAATTAATCAGGCTACCGGCTTTATCATTGGTCCCAGAGGCACGGGCACCTCCAAACGGTTGTTGCCCTACCACAGCCCCTGTAGGCTTGTCGTTGATATAAAAGTTACCCGCAGCGTGACGTAATTTATTGGTAGCCAGCTCTACAGCAGCTCTATCTTGCGATATAATTGCCCCTGTTAAAGCGTATTTTGAAGTTGTATTTACCAAATCAAGGGTTTTTTCGAAGGCTTCGGCTTTGTAGGTGTAAATGGTTAAAACCGGTCCAAAAATCTCTTCGCACATCGTTACGTACTTTGGATCAGACACTTCAATAACGGTAGGCTCTACAAAATAGCCATCTTTTTTACTGTAATTTCCACCCACAAGTATTTTGGCTTTTGTATCCTTTTTAGCCCTGTCAATATATTTTGCAATGTTGTTAAATGACTTTTCGTCAATAACGGCATTTACAAAATTAGAGAAGTCTTCTACGGTTCCCATTTTCATGGATTGTACCGCAGCTACTAATTTAGTTTTGATAGCAGGAGCCAGGTTGCTTGGAATATAGGCTCTTGAAGCGGCAGAACATTTTTGACCTTGAAATTCAAAAGCGCCTCTTGCAAGTGCAGTAACAACAGTATCAACATCTGCAGATTTATGCACCATCACAAAATCTTTACCACCTGTTTCACCAACAATGCGCGGGTAGGTTTTGTATTTAGGAATGTTTTCACCAATCACTTTCCACATATTATTAAATACACCCGTAGATCCTGTAAAGTGCACGCCCGCAAAATCGGGGTGAGAGAAACAAACTTCACCAACGGTAGGACCGTCTACATAAATTAAATTGATAACACCATCCGGTAAGCCCGCTTCTTTTAAAATACGCATAAACATTTGCGCCGAATAAATTTGTGTATTGGCAGGTTTCCAAACAACGGTATTGCCACACATGGCAGCAGAAGTAGGAAGATTACCACCAATTGCTGTAAAATTAAATGGAGTAACAGCTAGCACAAATCCTTCTAGTGGGCGCCATTCAAGACGGTTGTGCATGCCTGGTGCTGATGCAGGTTGCTGCTTATATATCTCACTTAAAAAGTGAACATTAAAACGTAAAAAATCGATGAGTTCACAAGCAGCGTCAATTTCTGCTTGGTACGCATTTTTACTTTGACCAAGCATGGTGGTACCATTAATATGGTAACGGTATTTGGTAGCCAGTAAATCTGCGGCTTTTAAAAATATATGCGCTCTGTTTTCCCATGACATAGCAGCCCAAGCATCTTTTGCTTTGAGCGCTGCATTTACTGCGTCGATGGCGTGTTTTTTATTCCCTACATGAAAATAACCAAGGGTATGCGCGCGCTCATGTGGCGGGTGCATAGCTTCCTTTTTTACGGTTCTTACAGCTTTACCGCCAATATACATAGGTACATCAATGACCTGTTTTTTTAAAGCGGCCAAGGTTTTTTTGAGGGCAGCACGCTCTGCGCTTCCTGGCGCGTAACTTAATACGGGTTCGTTGGCGGGTTGCGGGTAATGAAAAGTTCCAATTGACATGATACTATTATTTATAGTGGTCTATTATTTTTTATTCTGGTAATAAAACAAATTTTGCTTTATTGGCTTCGTTAAAATATTTATTGGCGAGTGCTTTTGT
>CANEWV010000067.1 GCA_947442905.1 Chitinophagaceae bacterium
ATCAATGAGTTCTGGAGCTAGTGTCATTAATCCAACCGCTACAGGTATTGTAATCAAAATGGTTACATCCAATGAACTGCGCAAAAACGCTTTTGCTTTATCTATTTGTTGGTTGTTGTAATAGTAAGTAATGGAAGGAATAAGAGTGCCGCCAATGGCTGTAATAACCGGAATAATGAGTTTGGTAAGCTTGGTTGAAACCGTATAATAGCCAACAATTTCTGGACTCGTTAAAAAGTATAAAATAATGGTATCCCAAAGGGTGTAAATACTAGACGCTATAGTAGCGCCAAATATGAGAAGTAGTGGCTTAATATGTTCCGAAAAACTAAGTACTGGCTTTTTAATTTCTAGATGTAAATAAATGTCTAAAAAATTATACACCTGATTACCCAGAATAGAAAAAATAGAAATCCAGAGATAATTATAGATGTCGCTGCTGGTTTTAACAAACGTATAGAGTAGGGCAAGTGAAATAGATTTAACAACAATGGATCTGATGGTAATTTTATGAAAAGCCTCAATGCCACTATAATACCAGTCTGTGTAGCTGAAACTTAAAAAAACCAAAATACCGGCTATAATATAGTAGTGTTGATTACTTGAAAAATAAGGATGTAAACCAACGATTAAAAAATAGATGCAGGCCACTGCCACACTTGCAATAAAAAAAAGGGTACTTAATGATAAAAAAGTACTTGATAGCTTTGAAGCATCATCTCTAATTTTCGCAATGGCCCTAACGCCGTAAATAGGTATACCAATGGCTGCAAATATGGAAAAGTACTGCGCAAAAGACATTATAAATTGTACTTCTCCAATGCCTTTAGGGCCTAAAACCCTTGCTGCGTATGGAAAGCTTATTAATGGAAATAAGATATTGGTAAATGAAAGTAATATGTTGTAAACGATATTTTTTCTCATGCACCACTAGTTTTTAAGGGCAGAGATTTTTAAATTATCGATGGCCCAACTTCTAGCACAGGTGTCATTTTTATTGCCACCTGCATCGCTCATGGTAATTTTTATAGTTTTTGTAGTGTGTTGTAAACTATGTACAATCTTGTATTTGCTGGTTCCCTTTTTATCGTCTTTTAAACTACAAACGCCGGGCAAATAAATTTCCTGTGCCTGGTTGCCTGCCGGATAGGTAGGCCCCGAATGTAACCAATTAGGATAGGCTTGTTGGATATTGCTATTGTTAGAAAATCCAGTTAACAAACGGTTGTGGCCGTCAATATTTAAAATCCATAAATCGTTTTTCCAGTTGTCATGCAAATACAAATCAAATTCTACTTTTATAATCGTGTGTTCAGGAAGTTTATCTACATCGAGTTCTATTCGGGTATTGTTAAATACCCCCAACATCTTTAGGTTTTTGTAGTTGGTAATTTTATTAAAAGGGAATATACCAAAAGCAAAATCGCTTAGCCAGCCTGCTGTTACAATCCCTTTAGGGTCGCTATTGTTAAAATTGTTCTCATAAACAACAGTAACATCGGTTAGGTCTTTGGTGCAACTACTTAAAACCATGAGTATGCCGCCTATTAATGTAAATAAGTGTTTATATTTAAAATACTTCATATTCATGCCAATTATAGTCAAAAATAGACAACCCGTCCCATTTTAACCCTTTTTTTTGAAGCCTTGGTGTACCTTTGTGCCTCAATACCAATTTATGCCTCAAAGCAGTTCAAATTCATCGGTGGTTGTTAAAATAGTAAATGAGTCGGGGAACCCGCTACCAGCCTATGCAACCGAAGGATCTGCGGGAATGGATTTGTGTGCACATTTGCACGAATCCGTGGTATTGGAACCGCTTGAGCGTAAGCTGATTCCTACTGGATTATTTATTGAATTGCCTACTGGTTTAGAGGCGCAAATACGTCCGCGCAGTGGCCTGGCATTAAAACAAGGCATTACCTGTTTAAATTCGCCAGGAACCATCGACGCCGATTATCGAGGTGAAATTGGTGTAATACTCATTAATTTGTCTAGTGAAATGCAGGTCTTAAACAGTGGCGACCGTATCGCACAAATGGTCATTGCCCCCGTTACACAAATTAGCTGGGAGCCAACTAGCGCCTTAACACCTACAAATAGGGGGACAGGCGGGTTTGGAAGTACCGGTAAATAAAACACACTTAACACGACCACATGAAAATAAAATTACTTGGAATAACCGCTACAATTTTACTCCTTTCCGCCTGCGGAACAGTAAAAAAAGTACAAGGTATTCAAGAAGCACTTACTAAAAAAGACACGGCTCAAACCGTTGTGGTCAATCAAATGCCGGTAATAGACTCGGCAGCTATTGTTAGAGACATTATGGGCAAAGTGGCGCAGCAAAAAATTAACTTTAAAACCTTTAATGCTAAAATAAAAGTAGACTATGAGGGTGCCGAAAAAAAGGACAACTACACCGTGTATTTAAGCATGGTTAAAGATTCTGTTATTATAATCAGGGTTAAAGGTACTTTTTTAGGAATCGCTGCAGAAGGCCTGCAGGCAAAGGTTACAAGAGATAGCGTAGTGCTGGTGCAAAAGGTAGGCGATAAGTCGGTTACTAAAAGATCTATTGCTTATTTACAAGAGGTAACAGAAATCCCATTCGATTTTATGTCGTTACAAGACCTGCTTATTGGCAACCCTATATTTTTTAGTAACAACCTAGTTTCATACAGGGCCAACGACAACCAATTGCTGGTAACCATGGTGGGAGAGTTGTTTAAAAACCTGATTAACATAGACAATACAACCCAGCGTATTTTATTTTCTAAACTCAACGACGTAAATGCACTGCGCAACCGTACTTGCGATATTACGTATGGTAACTTTCAGCCCCTGGGGAGTTACTCGTTTGCCGCAGACCGTAAAATATCCATGTCGGAGAAGTCTAAACTGGACATCTATTTGGATTTTAAGGAGTTCTCGATTGACGATCCTATAAAATATTCGTTCGAAATCCCTAAAAATTATAAGAAAAAGTAATTTCTGGCTCATTTTGCCGTTAATAAGTAATTGGACCGTTTAAACCTTATGCTCATGACCCTGCAACGCTTTGTTTTTTTACTACTTTTTTTAATGACTGTGTCTGGCGCTACGGCACAACAGTCTAGAGAAGAGCTGCAAAAAAAGGAGCAGGACCTTAAAAAGGAATTGGCAGATTTAAACAAGCAGCTCTCCGAAACACAAAAAAATAAGAAGCTATCCTTAAATGAATTAGCACTTATTAAGCGTAAGGTGGCCAAACGTGAAGAGCTTGTGCGCGGTATTAACAATCAAATTAACGAACTCGACAATACGATATTTACAAATGAGGTTGATATCTACCGCCTTCGTAAAGAGCTCGATACCCTTAAATTAAAATACGCCAAGAGTATTGTTTTTGCTTACAAAAGTAGAGGCAGCTACGAGTACCTTAACTTTTTATTTTCGGCCCGTAATTTTAATGACGCCATAAAGCGCATGGCCTATTTAAAAAGTTACCGTCAAAATAGAGAAACGCAAGCAATTGCTATTGCGCAGTCACGTGTTATGCTCACGCAAAAAGTAGACGTGCTCAATACCAATAAAAAAGAGCGCATGGTAACCCTTACGTCGCAGAGTGAGCAACTTAAAGTATTGCAGGAAGATAAAAAGGCGCAGGATAAAGTAGTAGCGGATTTAAAAGGACAGGAGTCTGCTATTGCTAAACAAATCAAAGACAAAGAAAAGCAGCGTGTACGTATGCAACAGGCTGTAATGGCCATCATTAAAAGGGAGATAGAAGAGGCAGCACGTAAAGAAAAAATCGCCAAACAAAAAGCCGCCGATGATGCCAAAAAAAATGCGGCAGCTGCTAACGCAAAAAATAACACCACAGATAATTCGACAAAAAATAATACAGCCGCTAATAGTACTAAAAACAATGAGCCCATTGTACTAAACAAAGCAGGCGCACGACCTTATTCCCCATTTGAATCTACCGAGGAAGGTCGTGAAACCTCCATGCATTTTGAGCAAAATAAAGGACGCTTGCCTTGGCCCGTAGACCGTGGTAATGTGTTTATAGAATTTGGCGTATCAACCGTTCCAGGAACCAAGCTTACACAAAAATCAGATGGTATACATATTGCCTTACCAGAAGGTTCGGTGGTAAAATCTATTGCCGATGGTGAAGTATCTTATGTTGGTGAAGTAAATGGCGACCAGGTAGTAATGGTGCGTCACGGTAAATATTTTACAGTGTACCAACAACTTTCTAGTGCCAGTGTAAGTGTGGGTAAAGTCGTAAAAGCAGGTTCTATGATTGGCCGCTCTGGAAAAAGTATTGATGGTGAAGGCAGTATTATTTTTACCATCAACAACGAACGCGGAGTACCATTAAATCCAGACCAGTGGCTTAGAGCGCGCAGATAAATTAAACTGTTGCGTCTACACTTGCCGCCCCCGCCCCGTTAATGGCTTTTTTCCATCCCATTTTTAATGCATCTGTTGCTGCAGTAGATAATGCTGGTTCAAATACTTTTTGTATTTGCCACTGTGCACTAATATCATCTAATGAGTTCCAATAACCTACCGCTAGGCCTGCTAAATAAGCGGCACCCAGTGCTGTAGTTTCTGTAATAGTAGGCCTAATCACTTTGGTGTGCAAAATATTAGATTGAAATTGCATCAGCATATTATTGGCAGTTGCACCACCATCTACACGTAATTCTTTAATGGTAATGCCCGAATCTTTTTGCATCGCATCTAATACATCCATGGTTTGATAGGCAATACTATCTAGTGCAGCGCGCGCAATATGTCCTCTACTTGTGCCACGTGTAATACCTACAATGGTACCCCTTGCATGTTGGTTCCAATAGGGTGCACCAAGGCCTGCAAAAGCAGGCACTACATATACGCCATCTGTACCAGGTACTGTGGCAGCAAGGGTTTCAACCTCTGCAGATGTTCTAATCATTTGTAATCCATCACGTAACCACTGCACGACAGCCCCTGCAATAAACACAGATCCTTCTAATGCATAATGCGTTTCGCCATTAATTTGCCAAGCAATAGTAGTGAGCAAATGATGATGTGAGGTTACCGCTTTCGTACCTGTATTCATGAGCATAAAACATCCGGTGCCATAGGTATTTTTTACCATGCCTGGCTGTATACATTGTTGACCAAATAAGGCAGCTTGTTGATCGCCTGCAATACCTGCAATAGGTATGCTATGTGATGCCAAAATATTACTAGTATGTCCGTATATTTCTGAACTACTTTTTACTATTGGTAATATGTTTTTTGGAATGTTTAATAGCCCCAATAATTCTTCATCCCAACTAAGGGTATGAATATTATATAGCATCGTACGCGATGCATTTGAAACGTCGGTGGCGTGCACTTTGCCGCCTGTTAATTTCCACAACAACCAACTATCAATCGTACCAAAACACAATTGTCCTGCAGCTGCTTTTTCACGTGCACTATCTACGTTATCTAGTATCCATTTTAATTTGGTGCCAGAAAAGTAAGCGTCAATAACAAGTCCTGTTTTTGCTTGAATATTTTTTGCGTGACCCTGTTTTTTTAATTCATCGCAGTAATTTGCAGTGCGACGGTCCTGCCATACAATAGCATTATAAATAGGCTGCCCGGTTTGTTTATCCCACACCACCGTTGTTTCACGCTGGTTGGTAATACCAATGGCTGCAATTTGCGAAGCGTCAAGCCCAGCTTGCATAATAGCTTCTGAGGCAACACCAATTTGTGTGCTCCAAATTTCGTTGGCATCATGTTCTACAAGTCCGGCCTCCGGAAATATTTGTGTAAATTCTTTTTGTGCAGTGGCTAAAATTTCGCCGGCCTTATTAAAAATAATGGCCCTGCTAGAAGTAGTGCCTTGGTCTAAGGCTAAAATATATGTATTCATAAAAACCGTTAATGATATTTGCGAAAAATTAAGTGAGCCACATATACACATAGGCCGCGGCAACTGCCCCAATAATAGGTCCTACAACAGGTACCCATGCATAACCCCAATCACTGCCGCCTTTATTTTTAATGGGTAAAATAGCGTGCATTATACGCGGTCCTAAATCTCTAGCGGGGTTAATGGCGTAACCGGTAGGTCCACCCATACCTAGGCCAATACCAAGTACGAGTAATGAAACTGGAAGTGCGTCTAATGCACCATTTGTTTGTGCAGGTGCAGCAATGTAAAAAACGCCTAGCATAAATATAAAAGTGGCAATAGCTTCCGATAAAATATTGTGAAAAGGGTCTCTAATGGTGGGAGAATTACTAAAAACCCCCAGTTTGGTAGCTGCATCGGCGGCCTCATTAAATTGTTGACGGTGCGCTAACCAGGCTAAAAAAGCACCCAACATGGCACCTAACATTTGTGCCAGAATATAGGAGGGCACTAGGTCCCAACTAAATTTGCCGGCTACGGCTAATCCAATGGTTACGGCTGGGTTTAAATGCGCCCCGCTAATGGTTGCGGTAGCATACACACCTACAAAAACAGCTGTAAACCAGCCAAGTGTAACGGCTAAATAGCCTTCTTGGTTCCCTTTTGTTTTAGGCAATGAAACGTTGGCAACAACGCCTGTTCCAATGGTTAAAACGAGGGTAGTACCTACTAATTCTGCTAAAAATGGGGACATACACTTGAATTTTCGACAAATTACAAATTTTAGTCAATTTTTCCTTTTTTTCTCAACCCCTAATCCT
Organism: Chitinophagaceae bacterium; assembly: GCA_947442905.1. The sequence goes on from CANEWV010000067.1 coordinate 6,709, forward strand.
TACCTTTGCGGCAATTTTAAAACCCTATATATACTTCCTAGTATGGCTACAAACGGTAAAATTAAACAGATCATTGGTGCGGTAGTTGACGTTCATTTTCCGGACAAAACATTACCAGAAATTTATAACGCACTTGAAATCACCAGAGAAGGTGGTGAAAAGTTAGTTCTCGAAGTGCAACAGCACCTTGGAGAAGACAGCGTACGTACCATTGCGATGGACGGAACCGATGGTCTTGTAAGAGGTATGGCAGTAGTAGATACAGGAAAAGCCATTGCAATGCCAGTGGGTGAGGGTATCAACGGTCGTTTATTTAACGTAACCGGCGATGCAATTGACGGTCTTCCTCAAGTTAGCAAAGAGGGTGGACGTCCTATTCACAACAAGCCGCCATTATTTGAAAACCTAAGTACTGCAACAGAAGTGTTGTTTACGGGTATCAAAGTAATTGACCTGATTGAGCCATATGCAAAAGGTGGTAAAATTGGTTTGTTTGGTGGTGCGGGTGTAGGTAAAACAGTATTGATTCAAGAGTTAATTAATAACATCGCAAAAGGACACGGTGGTTTATCTGTGTTTGCGGGTGTGGGTGAAAGAACACGTGAAGGAAATGACTTATTACGTGAAATGATTGAAGCAGATATCATGAAATATGGTGATGCTTTCAAACATAGCATGGAAGAAGGTGGATGGGATTTATCTAAAGTAGACATGAACGAATTGAAAGAGTCAAAAGCTACTTTCGTATTTGGTCAAATGAACGAACCTCCAGGAGCACGTGCGCGTGTGGCCTTATCAGGTTTAACGGTTGCCGAATATTTTCGTGATGGAGATGGTACCGGAAAAGGTAAGGATATCTTATTTTTCGTAGATAACATTTTCCGTTTTACGCAAGCAGGTTCTGAGGTATCGGCGTTATTAGGTCGTATGCCTTCTGCGGTTGGTTACCAACCAACACTTGCCACTGAAATGGGATTGATGCAAGAGCGTATTACTTCCACTAAAAATGGTTCTATTACTTCGGTACAAGCGGTTTACGTACCTGCCGATGACTTAACGGATCCAGCGCCAGCAACA
>CANEWV010000068.1 GCA_947442905.1 Chitinophagaceae bacterium
AAGGTTTGTAAGTTTACCACGCGTAGAACTTGTGGTTTGAAAAGTTTCTGAATGTGTATTTTGAAAACTAATATTAGGTCTAATAATTAACGTGTTGCTCGTATCAAAATTAGTTTCAATATTAAAATTGATACGGTGATTTTTATTATTGGTCACTGAACTTTGAACCTGCTTACTAAAAATAGAAGAGTCCGTACTGCCCGTAACTAAATTTTCTGTTAAACTGTTTTGATCTCTAGTAGTTGTTTGGTCGTTATAAAAATAACTTCCAGAGAATTGGGTTTTGGTGCCCCAGTTGTCTTTGTAGTTTAAACCAGCTGCAAGTGTTTTAACGATACCACCGCCACCACCGGTTCCAAGCAGTCCGCCACCGCCGCCCATGGTTGCACCACCGCCGCCACGACCACCGCCGCCACCGCCAAATCCGCCGCCGCCGAGTGAACCAAGCATGTCTTGTACCGAAAAGTTTTGCTTGTTTACATTATTGGCCTGACCAGTAAAAGTAATTTGTTGATCCCCATTAAATTTACTGATGTTGATGTTATTGTCATACAATGCATCGTCACTATTGGCGCCTGCACCAAGTGCTGCTCTACCAAAATAACCTTTGCGTTTGTCTTTGCGGGTAGTGATATTAATCGTTTTAACACGGTTACCATCATCAAATCCAGTAAATGCACTTTGGTCACTTGCAGCATCAAATACTTGAATTTTGTCGATAATATCTGGAGGCAAATTTCTTGTTGCCATTTTAGGATCGTCACCAAAAAAGCGTTTACCATCTACGAGTACACGCTGCACGGTTTCACCTTGCGCCTTGATACCACCATCTTTATCAACTTGAATCCCTGGTATTTTTTTAAGTAAATCTTCTGCAACTGCATTGGGTTTTGTTTTAAAAGCAGACGCTGTAAATTCGACGGTATCTTTTTTCATTTGAACCGGCGACTGTGTTACCGTTACGTTGCCCAAATCATTGGCAGCTGTTTGTAAATATATTTTCCCTAAATCAACACTGCTATTTTTTGCAGAAAAAGTAATTTTTTTAGAAAATGGTTCGTATCCCTGAAATTTTACTTGAACAAGCATTTCACCAAATGGTGCATTGTTAATGATAAAACTTCCATCTGCTTTAGCAAGTGTAAAAACTTCTAGTGATGAATCACTAGCCGCTAATACAACAATGGATGCGTCTTTTAAGGATTGCTTATTTAAAGAATCAATTAAAATTCCTTTTACGGTTGCTACAGATTGAGCGCTCGCAAAAGAAACTAAAAATACAAGGGAAAGTAAAGAGAGTAATTTTTTCATAAAAAGGTGCTAATTAGGCAGTGCAAAGTTAATCTATAATGCTAGACAGATGTTATTTAAAAAAGTTTAAAGGCAAGGTAGCGTGATAATAGGGATCCTTATATGAATATCGGTGAGCCCCTTTTTAATAAGGATAAAGTTTGTTAATTTTGTAAAACGTTTTGAAAAACAAAATATTGTAACAAAATAAATCAATACATCATGTTCACCGGTATAAAACACAGATTCGCCCAATTAATCGTCTTAAGTATTGTTATTGCAAGTTGTAATAACACAGAAGCTCCAAAACAAGAATTGACTGATACTGCAGCTCAAACAAATATGGAGGCCGCAGCAACTAGTTTTCCAGTATCCATGGTGAACAATAAAAAGGACCCTACCTGTGGCATGCCAGTTACGGCAGGCATTTCAGATACAGCACATTATAAAGACAAAGTGATTGGATTTTGCTCTTCCGGTTGTAAAGACGAGTTTAAACTAGCACCTGAAGCAAATATTGCTGCTGCAGAACTAAAATAATTCTAACTAAACAAGTATTCAACGTCTTCACGGGTAAGGCTCTTCACAAAGCCTTCATCGTCGGTGATCAGTTCACGTGCCAAACTGCGCTTGCGGTCTTGTAGTTTTAATATTTTGTCTTCAACGGTATCGGTACAAATCATGCGGTACGCAAAAATGTTTTTGGTTTGACCAATACGGTGGGTACGGTCAATGGCTTGTTGCTCTACTGCAGGGTTCCACCAAGGGTCTACTATGTATACATAATCGGCAGCCGTTAGGTTTAAACCTACGCCACCCGCTTTCAGTGAAATTAAAAACACACGACAAGATTCGTCATTTTGAAAACGCTGAATGGCACGTTCTCTTTCTAGTACGGTACTGCTACCATCAAAATATTCATAATCTACACCAAGCTCTGTGAGACGCTCTTTAATAAGTGCTAGCATTCCTAAAAATTGAGAGAACACAAGCGCTTTATGGTTGCTAATGTTTTCTGTAATTTCTCTACCAATTTCTTCTAGCTTAACAGATACGTTCGGGAATTTTTCTTCGTCTTTAATAATGGAAGGGCTATCACAAATTTGACGCAGCTTCATGAGCCCTTGTAAAATAGTTAACTGTGATTTTTGAATGCCTTGATTATCTACAACACCTAAAATTTTATCGCGGTAATCGTTTCGGAATGCTTCATAAATTTTACGCTGCTCGTCACCCATTTCGCAAAACAATACCATTTCTTGTTTTTCTGGTAAGTCTTTGGCCACCTGCTCTTTGGTACGCCTTAACATAAATGGATACAAGAGTTTACGTAAGTGATCTTTTTGTTCTTTTTCGCCAAACTTATCGATAGGTATAGAAAATTCTTGTTTGAAAAACTCAACGCTTCCTAGCATACCAGGATTCAAAAAGTTCATTTGCGCGTATATATCAAATGTATTGTTTTGAAGTGGCGTACCACTCAAGCAAAGTCTATTGGTTGCTTTTAATAAACCAGCAGCCTTGGTAACCTTACTATTTGGATTTTTTATGGCTTGGCTTTCATCAAGTACTACATAATCAAATGCTACTTCAACAAATTGTTTGATGTCGCTACGCAGTGTTCCGTAAGTAGTGATAATAACGTCAGCTTCATTTGCAGCAAGTGCATCGCGAGAACGTCCAGCACCATGGTGAACATAAAAACTTATGTTTGGCGTGAATTTTCCGATCTCATTTTGCCAGTTATACATCAGCGTTGTAGGACAAACCACAAGAGCTTTTAAAGTACCTTCTTCCGATTTTAAATGATGTAAAAAACTGAGGGCTTGTATGGTTTTACCAAGACCCATGTCATCGGCTAAGATACCACCCCAGCGTACTTCTCGTAGGTAATTGAGCCACTGAAAACCACTTTCTTGATATGGACGCAACACTTCTTTTAAATGTTTAGGTGCAGGCACATCTTTAATGGAATGATTTTCTTTAAGGCGCTCATATTTTTCTTCTAACTGAAAAAACAATTCTTCTTCGTCACGTTGCAAGTAAAGCTCTTCAATAACACTAAAATGGTATTTGCTTAACTTGATATTTTCTGAACGGCCTTCACCCACTCTAAACAACAGCGAATATTTTTTAATCCACTCTTCAGGTAAAATACCAAGGGTCCCATCTTGTAATGGCACAAATTGTTGTTTGCTCGCAAGCGCTTTTTTAACGTCTTCGACGCTTACTTTTTGTTCTCCAAAATGAATTTCTACTTTAGCGTCAAACCAATCGGTATTGCTGCTGATAAATATTTTGGTAGATGGCTTTGCTGTATTGAACCTGAAATTTTTAAGTGCTTCAAATCCAAAAACAGGAATACTCATGTCTTTGACAGCGTCTACAAATAAAAAGAACCAGTTATTCTTTAAAACTTCTGCTCCTTTTAAGGCTAACAAATCACTTTGCTCGGGTCTTACAAAACCTGAATGCAAAGATTCTATTTTTGAAATGATACGGGCTTCCGTTTCTAGATTGCGTTGTATCATTAAAATTTTATCAGAAAGCGGAACAATAATTTTTTCTTTATCGATCGCGCGCACTTCAAATCCTTGGTAAGAAAATACGGGCTGAAATAATAAATAATCGCCACGCTCTTTAAGATGAATGCTTACTTCTGGTGTAATATTATTAAGCTCTTCTTTTTCTACATTGCCAAAATGAATATGGTACATTTTAGAAAGCGGCAATACAAAAGTTTGTAATTTTTCGGCCCACTCTTCTTTTCTGATTACAATTTTACCGCTTGGTAAAAAAGACTCCATCATTAAAATGTCTTCCGATTTTTTCCAGGTAAAATACTGCTGATGGTATTTAAAAAGCAATGGGCTTGTGCATTCGTTTTCTGAAACATTCACATCTGCTAGCGGCAGTTTTACGCGGCATTCAATTTCGTAAGCGCCTTTGGCATATTGGATTTCAAAGTAGGGCGCAATGAAATTACACACCAGCTCTGCAGACTCTAAATTAGCCGTTACAAACGGCTTTTTTTCTGGTAAGGTATATACCAGGAGGCTTTCGCCACAGTGCTCAAATAATTTTTTAATTTTTGGATGCAGGTATTCATTAATCAGTGTCCTGGTTTCTTCAGGGAGCTGATCATTGTGCTGCTGTACAATATTTTCCCAGATACCACTAAATGGTGAATTGCGGTCTAGATACCTACTTACTTCGGAAGGCATTAATTTTCGGAGCTGCTGCACGAGTGATTTATCCTGCTCGTCTAGCATTTCTGTATTAATAAACCTTGCCAGGTCTTGCTTTTCTACTTTACCTAAAAAACGTTGCTGGTCTTCGTCCACTTCACCCTCCACAATATCAAACTGCGTAAATGGATATTGAATACTGCTCGTAGAAATAACAAGCCCTAATTTTTGAAAAATTTTTCCCTTTACTGTAGGTGCAGTTTCTTCCTTCTTTTCTGATTCTTTTTCTAAAGGAATAAAGTCCGGCTTTTTAGGCGCGATAGAAATGGCTTCATTGCCTAAAGGAAGGGCCACTCTTTTAATGGAGGTATCTAATACACGTAAAAAAGGTTTACCAGCGGTGTAGGTAAATTCAAATTTATTTGAAAGGTCATCTGACAAAGAATAACCGTAGAGTGCTAATAATTTATTTTTTTCTTTATCCCAGTTTCTAATGGTATCAAAATAACCTGGACCAAACTTATTGAGTAGTTGTAAAAAAATTATGTTTTTATGAACGCAAAGTGGATGTTCTGTTTCAGATCCACAGTTACAAGAAGTGTCAAAATTACGCTCTTCATTTTTTTGAATGAGTAGCTGATAGGTATGTCCTTCATATACCAAAGAGGCTGTAACCCGCTCCTCCTTTGCTTCTAGGATAGTTGCTGAACCTGTGCGTAAAAAATCACTGGCATCTTCAAAACTTGTTTGATCAGAAAGCATTTTTATTTGCTTGAGCTCCAATTGTTTCATTTTAACAACCGTATGCTTTTGATCATAGGCCGCTTCATAATTGCCTAATTGATTGCGGTCTAGTAAATCTTGTAAATGAAATAAGGCGCCCGCTTTGTGTCTACAAATTTCTGATAAGTTATAAGGACATGCGCAACGAACCGATAAAAATTTAGGATTCTTGAATTGAGAAACACTTACTTTATAAAAAGTAGCATACCCATCATCCTTAACACGGAAATTGACATTACCCATGAGGTCGTCATACTCGAGTAATTCAACATTACCCAACGCATGAATTTTCTTGCCTCTTCTGATTACCTCTTCGGTACCGTTATTATAAATATGTTTGACCAAGTAAGGTAGCGCCATAGTGCTGTTCTAAATTGCACCCTGTTTAAAAAGGGCAATTTGCGAAAGTACGAAAAAGCTGCTAATTGGCGCGTACTAAATCTCCGTTTTTGTAGATTGGAAGCACCGGAGCCACGTCTGTGGTAACACAGTAGGTTAGGTCTGCTTCTAGCCCATAAGATGCCAGACGGTGCCAATGGGTGGTTTTTTGGATAAACTGCGTAATATCCGCCTTATGCAAATTGTATAAATCATTTGCCATAAGTGAACTATCGCAGTGGATGGTAAAGTGATCTTTAATTTGCTCGATCACAGCACCCGCAAATAAGGCGTCTTCGATATTAACGCGGTCTTTCCATGCAGAGCAACCGAGTACAACAGGCTTGTTTTGCGCAATCAAATGGGCACAAACTGCCGATAAATTAGGAAAAGAACCCGTAATAACTTGATCCGCACCATTGTTAAGCGCCATGTGCAAAAGCTTGGTACCATTGGTTGTTGTAAGAACCAGTGTTTTGCCTTCTATAAAACTACGCGGATATTCGGCAGGTGAATTACCATAAGAAAGTCCTTCAATAATTTTTCCATCTCGCTCCCCGGCAGTAATACCACCAGTTGCTTTACCTACTTCGATACACTTGTTTACATTGTCTACAGGAATGATACGATCAGCACCATTGTATAGAGCTGTAGCAATAGTAGAAGTTGCCCTAAATACGTCAATAACAACAACAATGCAATCACTGACATCGTATAGTTCTAACAATTTGGGTGATAATATGGTATGTAAATGTGGTTTGGACTGATTCATGAGGCTGCAAATATAAAGCCAAATGAATGAAAATAAAAAGGCCAGTGCAAATGCACTGGCCATAAAAAAGAACAGAGGGGCTATCCTTTTTTTGTAAGTATTAAAAGTTCGTTGGCGTGTACTTCGGTGACGTACTTTTTTACGCCGTTTTTATCGGTGTAATTTCTATTAACGAGTTTGCCATCGATGGCTACTTCGATGCCTTTTACTAAATATTTTTCGGCGATTTCGGCTAGTTTGCCCCAGGCTACAACGGAATGCCACTGTGTTTCGGTTACTTTTTCGCCGTTGGCGTCTTTGTAAATTTCGTTGGTAGCTAAATTGAGGTTGGCTACTTTGCGACCCCCTTCGAAGTTGGTGATTTCGGGCGTTTGACCTAAGTGTCCAATAAGCTGGACCTTGTTTTTAATTGCATTCATAATTAAGTGTTTTCATATTTGCGATAAACAAATAGAAACATTAATTACACAGATGCAAACGCATCTGTAAGATTCGAGTATAAATTCTAATAACTAGAAAGCATTATTACGCAAAAGGAAACTTTACCACTTTTGCTTTTACCGGTGTATTTCTGATATCAATATAAATTTCAGACCCAACCGCAGCATGTGCAGAAGCCACGTAACCTAGTCCCACAGCCTTTTGTAGGCTTGGCGCTTGCGTACCGCTGGTAACTTTACCAATGGTTTCGCCCGCTTCATTTTTAATGATATAATCGTGTCTTGGAATACCTCTATCGATCATTTCAAAGCCTACTAATTTTTTAGTAACGCCTGCAGATTTTTGCTGTTCAAAAAATGATTTATTGGTAAAATCTTTGGTGAATTTTGTGATCCAACCAAGGCCGGCTTCTAGTGGAGAAGTAGTGTCGTCAATATCATTTCCGTATAAACAAAAACCTTTTTCTAAACGGAGCGTATCACGTGCACCAAGTCCAATAGGCTTGAGCCCTTGTGGCGTTCCAATTTCAAAAATAGCATTCCATATTTTTTCTGCAGCGCCATCACTATCTTCAAAATAAATTTCTACGCCGCCAGATCCCGTATATCCAGTTGCACTTACCAGTACATTTTCTACGCCTGCAAAAACACCTTTTGTAAATGTATAATAAGGCAGATTTAAAATATCCATCTCCGTAAGTGGCTGTAATATTTTTGTAGCGTTTGGACCTTGAATAGCAAGCAAACAAGTTTTGTCGCTAATGTTGTGCATTTCTACGCCCGCTGTATTTTTTGAAACAATCCAGTTCCAATCTTTTTCAATATTAGATGCGTTTACAACCAACATATATACTTTGTTGGCTTCTACACAATACACCAG
>CANEWV010000069.1 GCA_947442905.1 Chitinophagaceae bacterium
AATTACCGGTACTAACGTTGCAGGTGTTTCTACAACTGTAACTCAAAAGTTAACCGTAACTTTTAGAGCGCCAGAAAATTTAGATGTAACAGCTGTAATTGATCCAGCAAATAAATACAAAGTAAATGTTTCTGCAAAAGCATTGTATGAAACTTTCTTTCAAGTTTATTTTGGTGATGTAGCTAATGAAGTACCTACTAACTTTTTAGAAGGTCAAACCATTTCTAAAACCTATGCTAAAACAGGTTCTTATACTGTTAGAGTAGTTGCTTTAAGTGGTGGTGCTGCAACAACAACATTTACAAAAGTGATAACTATTGTAGATCCAGTTGTTCTTCCAGTAACTTTTGAATCAACTTCTATCAACTATGCATGGAATGATTTTAGTGGTGGTAATGTATCCGTTGTTGCTAACCCGCATAGTAGTGCTGCCAATGCTTCTACTAGAGTTGCTAAAATGGTAAAAAATGCTGGAGACCCTTGGGGTGGAAGTTGGATTGGCCTTGGTGGTCCAATTGACTTTTCTGCTAACAAAGTTTTCAGAATGAAAGTATTTTCTCCAAGAGTAGGCGCTAAAGTGCTTCTTAAGGTTGAAAATGCAGGAAACGGTTCTATCGCTTTTGAAAAAGAAGTGCTAACGACAGTTGCAAATGCATGGGAAGATTTAGCCTTTGACTACAGAACAATCAACGCTGCTAATGAATACCATAACATCGTTGTTATTTTTGATAATGGTACACCTGGTGATGGCTCTGCTAATTTCACTTTTTACATGGATGATATTAGATTAACAGATGCAATGCCAAATACTAAAATAGATTTACCTGTAACATTTGATGTGCAAGGTGTAAACTATACAGTTACTGATTTTGGTAATAACCAAACAGTAGATGCGGTGGATCCTAACAATGCAAACAACAAGGTTAAAAAAACAACCAAGGTAAATGGTGCTGAAACTTGGGCGGGTACTACTATTGGTACTTCAACAGGTTTTGCAACTGCCATTCCTTTAACAGCTGCTTCTTCTCAAATGAGTGTAAGGGTATATTCTCCTGCTGCAGGCATTAGAGTTTTATTAAAAGTAGAAGACCGTACAAACGGCCAGCGTTCTGTAGAAACTTTTGCAACTACAACCATGGCTGGTGAATGGGAAACCTTAATTTTTGATTTTAACAATCAAGCGCCTGGTACTGCTGCATTTAATGCTACGTATACCTACGATATGGCTTCTATCTTCTTTCATTTTGGTAATAGCGGAAACGGTAAAGTTTTCTATTGGGATGATGTTAAAAAATTATCTACCAACTTTGTAGAAACGGTAAGTCTTCCATTGACTTTCGAATCAAATAACCTTACCTATACTTGGAACGATTTTGATGGTGGTGTTGTAACTGTTGTTAACAATCCTCAGTCTGGTGGCATCAATACCAGCGCTAAAGTTGGTAAGATGGTTAAAAACGCAGGTCAAATTTGGGGTGGAAGTTGGATTGGTTTGGCTGCTCCAATTGATTTCTCAACTAAGAAAATATTTAAAGTAAAAGTATTTTCACCAAGAGCTGGCGCTAAACTTTTATTAAAAGTTGAAAACCAAAGCAACGGTGCGATTAGCTTCGAAAAAGAAGTTACAACAACTGTTGCAGGTGGTTGGGAAACATTAAGTTTTGATTACAGTGCTATTAATACTGCCAACACCTATCAAAAAATCGTATTGATATTTGATTTAGGATCTGTTGGTGATGGCTCTGCAAACTTTACGTTCTTATTTGATGATATCACCTTAAATTAATTTGATAAAACCTACAATTATGAAAAATAATTTAAAATATATTGTTGCGGTTTTGTGTATCACAACTATTGGGTTTGTTTCTTGTAAAAAAACTGAATATAGTTTTGGTAACATTAAAACACCAACAGGCTTAACGCTCACCACTGCTATAGTTGGTGTAGATGCTACTAACCCTAATGGTAATGGAACAGGATCTGTAACGATTACAGCTAAAGCAACGGATGCTTTAACCTATAACATTGATTTTGGTGATGGGAAAACACAAGTGCTTCCTTCTGGTACCATTACGTATAAGTATGCAACACCTGGTGTTAATGATTACACCATTACTGTGCGTGCCGTTGGTACGGGTGGTGCTGTTTCTGTGCTTAGTAAAAAAGTAACTGTATTTGTTGCTTTTACTATTCCTCAAACAATTTTGGATGCACTTACTGGCTCAGGTTCTCGCACTTGGATGACAGATCAAGATGCGCCAGGACATTTTGGTGTAGGACCTGCTGATGCTTTTGGTCCGATCTGGTATGCAGCGACTCCTAATTCTAGAGAAGCTTGTGCATATGATGATGAAATCACTTTCACTAAAGATGCACTGAACAATATTTCAATGACCATCAATAATAAGGGTCAGTCATTTTCAATTGGAGCTGCTAGTGGATTTTACGGATTTAGCGGTGGTGACGCTTGTTTCAACATCGTTACTACGGGTGCTAAAAAATTAGCATTTATGGACGCTACATCTACGTCTACCTCAGCCAATTCTACTAGAATCCAATTTATGGTTCCGGGTAATGGTATCATCAACTTTGGAACTGGTGGTACGACTTATGAAATTTTGAGTGCATCAGCTACAAGTATTCATTTAAGAAATATTGGAGCTGACGGTAACTCTTGGTATCAAAAATTGAAGGCAAAATAATTATAATAAAGTGCGTTTATCTTCTTTATTGTTGAGTTTATTAATAGGTGCATTGTCATTTGGGTCCTGCTCAAAAGGTGATGCACCTGTTGTAAATCCTGCGCCTACTAATTTAACGGTTACTGCTACTGTTAGTACTGACAATAGTGGTAATGTGAATTTTGTGGCATCTGCAACAAATGCAACAACGTACGAGTATGATTTTGGAAACGGAGTTTTTCAAACGGTGCCTACAGGAACTGTGATGTATAAATATCCAGCTTCAGGAAATTATTCCGTTAACGTGATTGCAAAAAATACTGCGGGGCAAACCATTTCAAAATCAATTGATGTTACTGTTACAGTAGCGCAATCGTTAATATGGTCTGATGAATTTGATCAGCCCGGCGCACCCAATCCTGCAAAATGGAATTATGACTTAGGTGCCGGTGGATGGGGCAATCAAGAGTTGCAGTATTACACCAATAGAACCGATAACGCCATTGTTTCCAATGGGACTTTAAAAATTATTGCCAAAAAAGAAAACTATAGTGGCAGTGCTTACACTTCTGCTAGGCTCTTAACTAAAGACAAGTTTGCATTCAAGTACGGAAAAGTTGAAGTCAGGGCAAAAATGCCAGTAGGTGTTGGTACTTGGCCTGCTGCATGGATGTTAGGTGCAAATATAAGTACGGTAAGCTGGCCCAATTGTGGTGAAATTGATATTGTAGAGCACAAGGGTAGTGACGTTAATAGAATATATGGAACCCTGCATTATCCGGGCAATTTTGGAGGAAATGCGGTAGGCGCAACCAAAGTTATTACGGGCGCTAACAGTGAGTTTCATGTGTATGCTTGTGAATGGACAGCCGTTTCTATCAAATTTTACATTGATGGGGTACTCTATTTCACTTTTGCCAACAATAGTACTTTACCATTCAATCATAACTTTTTCGTGCTGTTAAATTTAGCTATGGGCGGAACCTTTGGTGGGACGATCGATGCTGCCTTTAACAATGCCACTTTTGAAGTTGATTATGTGCGTGTGTATCAGTAGAATTTTAATACTATTATTTATGTGTACGTTTCGAAATATAGGTTTGTTTTTATTGCTTTCATTGGTTGCTACTGTATCTGAGGCGCAAAAAAGAACATATAACAAACTGGTGTGGCAAGATGATTTTTTAGTAAATGGTTTACCGGATTCTACAAAATGGGGTTATGATATAGGAACTGGTTGTCCTCGCATTTGTGGATGGGGCAACAACGAAGTTCAATATTATACGAATGCGCGCAAAGAAAATGCACGCGTAGAAAATGGACATTTAATTATCGAAGCACGCAAAGAAAAATTTGAAGGTTCAAATTATACTTCTGCCAGACTTGTTACAAAAAACAAAGGCGATTGGAAGTATGGTCGTATGGTGATAAGGGCTAAAATACCTACTGGTAAAGGGTTGTGGCCTGCTGGATGGATTTTACCAACTGATAAAGCGTATGGTGAGTGGCCTAAAAGTGGTGAGGTAGATATTTTAGAAGCGGTAGGTTTTGCGCCAGACTCTGCATTTGGTAGTGTGCATACAGAACGTTACAATGGTATGATTGGAACACAAAGAACTGCATCATTAATTGTTCCAAATTTATCTACGCAGTTTCATGATTACGAAATTGAGTGGACTCCAGAAAAAATTGATTTTTATATCGACAATAAATTATACAACAGTTTCAAAAATGAGCATACGGGTTCTGCAGCTTGGCCATTTGATCAAACCTTTCATTTGATTTTTAATATTGCTGTAGGTGGCAATTTAGGTGGCAAGTTTGGTATCGACGATGTCATTTTCCCGGCACAGATGCGTGTAGACTGGGTGAAAGTGTTTCAATAAATGAATCCCTCCATATTTGTTTAGGTCTGTTTTTGGTTAATGCCGGATAATTATCCGGCATTTTTTATGTAGTAAAAGAAATTTTTATATTAAAAATCAACCAAAAACATATATAAAAAAAATAAATAGGATATAGTGTAGATTCTACATAAACGAAAATGAGTTAAATTTACTTCGTGTAAAAATTACACATTTGGTCTACGATGCCAAACTAACGCTTGTTTATGAGAATTTTTGTACTGCTATGCTGTTTGTTAGCCGCTGTGTCGGCACATGCACAATTGTTGCGTACTACTCCTTCGTTTGTTACCGAGACTTCAAATTCAATCACCATTTTTGCGGATGCTACAAAAGGAAACAAGGGTATCTTAAATGTTACCGGAGACATATTTGTACATATTGGCGCCATCACATCACTCAGTACATCTAGTAGCAACTGGAAGTATGTTCCAGTGAGTTGGGGTGTAGCAGATAATAAAGTTAAGTGCACAAAACTTGCTAATAATGTTTGGTCGTTTACAATCAGCGGTGGACTTCGTAATTTTTTTGGCATCACCAATACTGCTGAAACCATTCAAAAAATTGCTATTTTATTTAGAGATGCAACTGGTTCACAAGTACTGCGTAACACGGATGCATCTGATATGTACATTCCTGTGTATGATAATAATTTAGCTGTACGTATCGATTCACCACTTACACAACCATTGTATGTGCCTGCGTTAGAGCCAATTACAAAGGCGGTAGGTGATACCATTTCAATTGCAGGAGGTGCTAGTACGTCTGCGGCTTTATCACTTTTTGTGAATGATTCTGTAATTGCAACAACAACAGGAACAAGCATTGCGCAAAAATTTGTTTTGCAAAAAGTAGGTACTCAAAAAATTCTAATTCAAGGCGTGAGTGGATCTGTTACGCGTAAAGATTCTATTTCATTTTTAGTGACAGGCGCTACCAATTTAGTTGGTCTTCCAGCTGGTGTTAAAGACGGCATCAATTATGAACCAGGCGATACATCGGTTACGCTTGTTTTATATGCACCTAAAAAAACTTCTATTACCGTTACTGGTGATTTTAATAATTGGACACCATCACTTCCTCATGTGATGAAAATGACGCCTGATAGTTTGCGTTTTTGGATTCGATTAACGGGTTTAACACCGGGTGTAGAATATGCTTACCAGTATATTATTGATGGCGCTTTAAAAGTGGCAGATTACAATACGCATAAAGTATTAGATCCTTGGAATGACGAGTACATCGCTGCGTCTACCTTTCCTAATTTAAAACCTTATCCAGTAGGTAAGACCACAGATATAGTAAGTGTGCTTCAAACCGCGCAACCCAAATATGTATGGAACGATGCTAATTTTGTGCGCCCGAATAAAAAGAATCTTGTTGTTTATGAGTTATTGCTTCGTGACTTTGTGGCCAAACATGATTTTCAAACATTAAAAGACACGCTACCATATTTAAAAAAATTAGGCATCAACGCCATTGAGTTAATGCCATTTTCTGAATTTGAAGGCAATAGCAGTTGGGGCTACAATCCAAATTTCTTTTTTGCTACTGATAAATATTATGGTACCCCGCAAGCCATCAAAGCATTTATTGATGCAGCGCATCAGCAAGGTATTGCTGTCATTATGGATATGGTGCTCAACCATGTATTTGGTTCTTCACCACTTGCCAAAATGTATTGGGATGGTACCAATAATAAACCTGCAACAAATAATCCTTGGTTAAACCCAGATGCCAAGCATCCTTTTAATGTAGGTAACGATTTTAACCATGAATCTTTGGCCACCAAAGACCTCGTAAACAGGGTTACAAAATACTGGTTGCAAGAATTTCATATTGATGGTTATAGATGGGATTTATCAAAAGGATTCACGCAAGTAAACAATCCAACCAATGTAGGTGCTTGGGGTAATTATGACGCTTCACGTATTAAAATTTGGAAAGCCATTTATGATACGATGCAAGCTACTAGTGCCGGAAGCTATTGCATGCTAGAGCACTTTGCAGACAATTCTGAAGAAAAAGAATTAGCAGACTACGGAATGCTTTTATGGGGTAATGCAAATCATAGTTTTGCTGAAGCTACCATGGGTTATACGTCAACGTCAAATTTTGGCACTAGTTTTTCAAATGCTAGAAATTTTGCACAACAGCATTTAGTGACGTATATGGAAAGTCATGACGAAGAAAGACTTCAATATAAAAATCTAAACTTTGGAAATGGTTCCGGTAGTTATAGTACAAAAAATCCGGCAACAGGTTTAAAAAGAAACGAAATGGCTGCCGCTTTTTGGGCACTTACGCCAGGTCCAAAATTAATGTGGCAGTTTGGTGAACTCGGTTACGATTTTAGCATTAATACCTGTACCAATTTAACGGTAGATGCCAACAATTGCCGCCTTGCAGAAAAACCAATTAAATGGGATTATTTGCAAGATGCAAACCGTAAGGGTTTGTATGATGCGTACGCTAAATTTTTAAAATTACGTGCAACGCCAGCGTACGTTACTGATTTTGGCTCTAATAAGTATACGGTTAATACCTCGGGCGCTTTAAAGTCAATGCAACTAAATGGTGACTCTATTAAATTAGTGGTTGTTGGTAATTTTGATGTTACCCCTCAAACGGCTACCGTAAGCTTTCCAACAGATGGTTTTTGGTACAGCTTGTATTCCAATAAATACCAGTTGGTTTCTGGCGGTTCTGCAAGCGTATCCTTACAGCCTGGCGAATACTACGTGTATGCCAATAAAAACCTCAACAATACAGTGGTTACTGCTACACCCAATATTAGTTTACCGCAATTAAATACAATGGTAACTATTTCTCCTAATCCAGTTAGGCAAGCAGCGATTGTGAAGTATCAATTGCCTGAATCAGGGAAGGTTCAAGTTAAACTTTTAAGTCAGGCCGGTGTTGTAGTAGACGGCATATTTAATGGATGGCAAAATAAAGGACAACAACAACTCATCATCAATAAGAAAGGCCTCGCTCCAGGGGTTTATCATATATCTATTCAATCAAATCAAAAACAAAAAACACAAACATTTTTAATCACTAATTAGTATTTATTCAAATTGAAATTGTAATTCTATGAACATTAAAAAAGCACTTGTTGCAATGCTGATGATGCTAAC
>CANEWV010000070.1 GCA_947442905.1 Chitinophagaceae bacterium
AAAAACCGTGTTAACCTTACATAAAAAAGACTTCTTAGTTAAAGCCAAGCCTGCTGTATTTATTTTATTTTGTAGTACTGCTGCTTTTTTAACATACTGCAGTATGTACGCTTTTAGAAAGCCTTTTACAGCCGGCACCTACAAAGGACTTGAGTTATTTGGAGTAGACTATAAAGTAGCATTAATTATTTTGCAACTTATTGGTTATGTTATTTCAAAATTTATTGGTATTAAATTTATTGCAGAATTAGCGCCCAATAAAAGAGTTACAACGCTTATAATACTAATGGCTTTGGCACTTTTGTCATTGTTAGGGTTTGGATTAGTTCCATTCCCATATAATGCCATATTTATGTTACTAAATGGACTTCCACTGGGTTTAATTTGGGGTGTTGTATTTAGTTTTTTAGAGGGCCGAAAGTTTACTGAAATTTTAGGCGCATTTATGGCAAGCTCGTTTATGATTGCCTCAGGTATTGTAAAATCAATTGGACTTTTTTTAATTCAACAATTTAATGTTAGTGAAACCTGGATGCCGTTTTGTGCTGCCTTGGTTTTTGTACCAATACTCATTATAGGCATCTGGATGCTTAGCCAAATTCCAGAACCCAATGCAGAAGATATTGCCTTAAGAACAGAAAGGGTGCCCATGGATAAAGCCAACAGAAGAAAATTTTTTAACCTATTTTGGCCTGGCATTTTATTGGTAGTTGCCATTTACGTTGGCCTTACCATTTTTAGAGATTTACGCGACAACTTTGCCGTAGAACTTTGGACAGAACTTGGTTACTTAAATACACCTTGGATACTCGTCTTTGCTGAAATTCCAATTGCAGTATTTGTACTTATCGTAATTGGATCTATGATCTTACTAAAAAATAATAAGAAAGCGTTTTATCTTTCTTTAACCCTATGCGTTATAGCAGGCATTGGATTTTTAGTGAGTACGTATTTATTTTCTAACGGCGCAATTAATCCTATTTTCTGGATGATACTAATGGGATTTTTAATGTACTTGCCTTATCTGATCTTTCATACCATTTTATTTGAAAGATGGATTGCATTTTTTAAATACAAAGGAAACCTTGGCTACTTAATGTACATGTCCGATTCGATTGGCTATTTTGGAAGTGTGCTTGTATTACTCTATAAAAACTATGGTATTAAAGGATTTAACTGGCTCCCATTTTTTACAAATACAACCTGGATCATTGGAATCTTAATTACCCTATTAGGCATATTAGCTTTACTATACTTCAGGAAAAAAGAAAAAGTGATCCTTACAATTAATTAATGATCCAATAAAGAAACGCCTTCTAAAGCCTTGGCTACCCTTTTAGGTAATTTGATATTTAAAAAGCTAGCAATGGTTGGAAAAATATCAACAACAGCCGTTCTATTTTCTAATGCGTGATGATTGGGGCGGTGGTTCATCACCAGCCAGGTATTACGTTCTGCATCCGACTGTCCTCCATGATTTTTTCCAGTTTGAGCGTCTCTGCCATGGTCGGTAGTGATGATAACAAGCCACTCTTCGTTAAAAATCTTTTCACGATAAGCAACAGCATCCATTAGTTTTTGAATTTGCTTATCAAGCATTGAAATAGCCGTATCAAGCTCCGGACTTTTACCGTAGCGGTGGCCCATATCATCGGTGTATTCCAAATACACCCAAGATAAATCGGGAGCGCTGTCTTTAATAACATGCGCAGCTTCTGCAACTACTTTTTCATCAATCAAATGGATATAAAACGCTTTTTTATCGTGCTTGAACTGGATGGTGTCTAACTCGTAACCGTCTCTATGATAATCTACGTGTAAATAATTGGTTTGCGCTAGCCCATCTCCTACTAGCTTTGTTCTGTTATCAAGCCATGTACTAAATACCCCAATTTTTTTAGCAGGATACTGATCTTTAAATACTTTAAAAATAGTAGGGTAATTGTAATTCGGATTTTTAATAGCATTGTCTACCACACCATGCTTATTGGTCCAAGTGCCTGTTAATAGCGAGTTATAGCCTACTGCAGAAATAGTTGGCGACTGTGTTATGCCACCCTTTTCGCCACCCACATAACAAGGTAAATACGCGCCTTTGCCTATTATGGCGTCAAAACCAGGCTTGGTTGCTTTTTCTAGTTCAGAGGCTGGTATACCATCTGCGATAATAAATAAAACCTTTTTATTTTGTGCAGATGCAAGTTGCAGCGAGCATAAGAGCACTATAATAATCCGAAGCATATAATTATTTATGAACCTAAGATAACGATTCTTCAAGTGAAATAGAAGCCCAAGAATTTTTTTCTACTATCCAATCAGATGTATGCTTGTTGATACAAGATAAAATTTCCCAAGCAGCAGCCACTTGTTCTTTAGTTGGAGCGGTGCTGATATAATTTGAATTACGAATAACAGACGCAATAATTTCACCACTCACTAAATAGGCGTGGTCTTTAAATATCTTGCCAATTACATGATCTTTTTTTCCAAAAAAGCAATCACCAATGATAATGCCAATTACACTTTGCTTAGTGGCATCTAAAATCATCATGTTTTCGATGTAAGCAATAGGTTCAGATTCTTTATTCAGTAAAATATACATAATAAGGGGTTGGTTGCTGATGATTCCAACCCTGTAAAACTGCAGCTTCTTGTTTAATATAAGCCCTACAGCATATTATCAAAATGTAAACAAATTGTTACGCCTTTGCGTAAGCATCTATCATAAATAGCGCAGTATCAGCAAAGTCTTTGCCTTTATTCATTTTGTCTAGTGCAGCGCGCTCGTATGCAAGCTCCTCGGTTTGTGTAGTTAAAACGCCAAAAATTAGCGGGATAGAGGCCTGTGTAGATAGTATAGCCATACCCTCAGTTACATACTGGCAAACATACTCGTAATGATCTGTATCGCCTTTAATGACAGCCCCAATTACAATGATGGCATCATATTTGTTGGTATCCATTAATTTTTTAGAATAACCCACAAGCTCAACAGCGCCTGGGCATTGTAATAGTACAAACGGAGTTTGTGTAGCATTTAACTGGTTAACGCAACCCTGCGTAAGTAAATCAGTTATTTCAATATTAAATGTCGCTTGTACTACTGCAATCATTACTTATAATTTAATGTGATGTTGTCCAATATTTATTTTAGCATCGATATACGCTTTGTTGTATTCATTAACTGAAGCATTTATATGATGTGTTGTAAATGCAATGCCCGCCGCTTTTACAGCTTCTTCTTTTGCTGGATTGTTTGTGATCAGGGTAATGGAAGTATATCCTAGTATTTTTAAAATAGAAATAGCATCATCGTAATTACGCGCATCGAGGGGAAGCCCTAACTTTTCATTAGCTTCATAAGTATTTAACCCCTGCTCTTGTAAATGATAGGCTTTAATTTTATTTGAGATGCCAATGCCTCTGCCTTCCTGATTTTTTAAATAAACAACAGCGCCATTTTTATTTTCTGCAATGAGTGCAAGTGCCGCGTGTAATTGATCTTGACAATCACAACGCAAACTTCCAAAGATATCACCAGTAGCACATTCGGAGTGAATACGCACCATCGGAATTATCCCTTCTTCTTCATTTGTTTGTAGCACATAATGCTCCACCAAACTATCTGGGTTTTTAAAAACCTTGATGGTAAAATTGCCAAATTTTGTAGGCAGTTGCGCTTCCGAAATAAGTTCCATGTTATTGTATCTTTTTTCGGTAATCAATTAATTGCTGAATCGTAATAATAGGAAGTTGTTGTTGGTTTGCAAATTCAAACAATCCATTTCGGCGCATCATATTACCATCCGTATCCATAATCTCACAAATAATAGCAGCTGCAGGTTGATTGGTGAGTAAACATAAATCAACACTCGCTTCTGTATGACCTGGTCTTATTAAAACGCCGCCTTCTTTAGCAACAACCGGAAATAAATGTCCAGGTTTAATAAAATCGTTTGGCGTACTAGCGTCACTAGCAATATGCGCAGCAGTAATAGAACGTTCTTTTGCAGAAATACCTGTAGTGATACCAAATGCCGGTGTAGCATCTATAGAATCATGAAACGCAGTACTAAAAGCATCTTTAGCATTGCTAGGCACTGGATGTAAATCTAATTTTTGTGCAATATTTTTTGAAATAGCAATACACACAAGACCACGTGCATGTGTAGCGCAAAAATTTATTTTTGCAGGCGTAGATTGTGCAGCACTAAAAACAATATCGCCTTCATTTTCTCTACTCTCATCATCTACCACCACAAGTAGGCCACCATTTGTAAAATGAGCTAATGCAACATCTATAGAACTAAAGGATTGATTCATAATTATTTTGATAACAACTTTTCGGTGTATTTGGCTAAAATGTCAAATTCAATATTTACTCGGTCTCCTATTTGTAATGCACTCAAATTGGTTTTTTCAAGTGTGATAGGAATGATACACAGTTCTAACAAATGCTGATCCGTTTTGTTGACCGTTAAACTAACGCCGTTAATAGTTACAGAACCCTTATACACCGCATATTTTGAAAAAGAAGCTTCAAAAGCAATGGTTATAAACCAGGCGGTATCAGTTATCACAATATTTTGTACAAGCGCCGTATCATCTACATGTCCTAACACATAATGGCCGCCTAAAAAACTAGTAGGTTGTAATGGAAGTTCAATATTAACCTTGCAGCCCTTTGTGTAATGCTTAATAATGGTTTTATCAATAGACTCCGTAGACACAAAAAATGACATGGTGTCGTTATTGATTGCTATCACCGATAAGCAGGCTCCATCTACAGCAACACTATCCCCCAGTTTAACACGGGCAGCAATGGAAGCGCTTGTAACAGCAAGGGTCCAGCCCGTTTCCTGCACTTCAATGCTTGAAATAATAGCAGATTCAACAATTCCGGTAAACATGGACTGATTTCTTTAATTTTGAGGTGCAAAGATAAGCGATGACAACATTAGAACACTTAATCGTGGCATTAAGTTTAGCCAAAAAAGCCAAAAGAAAAGATATTAAAGGGAATCCCTTTGTTGGCGCTATTGTTGTAGATGAAAAAGGTGCCATTATTGGCACTGGCTACCACCAAAAATGGGGCGAAAAGCATGCAGAGGTATTTGCCATAGAAGAAGCGTTACAATCAGGTACTAACCTGCAAAACTGTACACTGTTTGTTACACTCGAGCCCTGCTCGCATCATGGAAAAACGCCTCCTTGTACCGACTTAATTTTAAAATCAGGCATAAAAAAAGTAATTGTAGGTTCTTTGGATCCTAACCCCAATGTAAGCGGCTTTGCATTATTACAACAAAAAGGGATTGACATCTCACTACTGGAAACTCCAGAAGCCAATTCTTTAAATAAAATATTTTTTACCAATCAAAAAAGAAACAAACCATTTGTGCGCCTTAAAATGGCAGCAACATTAGATGGTAAAATTGCCGATTATGCAGGCGCTTCTAAATGGATTACCAACGAAACTAGCAGAGCCTATTTACACACACATATTAGAACAGAAGTTGACGGAGTAATATCCACTGCTAAAACCGTTATCCAAGATCAGGCCACTTTAAATATCAGAATCCCTAATACACAAAGCGCCGAGCTTAACGCTGTTATTATTGATAGAACGGGCTCTATGCTTGAGCCTGCGCAGGCTTCCCATCCAATATTTTACCATAGAACAGAAACAAAAGTTTTTGTTGTAACGGCGCCAGGGGCTTATGCTGCGGGCAAACCACTACCTACAAATACAGAAGTTATTGAAACGCCATTTAATGCTAATGGAGAAATAGATTTGGATACTTTTGGCAAACAATTATTGCAAAAAGGCTTGTATAGTGTTTTGGTAGAAGCAGGTGCAGTATTTAGTTCTTATGTATTAACTAAAAGTTGGGTGAATGAACTTGACTATTTTATAGGAAGTAAATTATTATTAGATGCTAATGCAAAAGCAGGATTGGATATTGCTACAAGCACACCACTGCAAAACGCGGCACCACTTACCTTATTAGAATCGATGTCTTTTGAAAATGATATGTATTTGCATTACGCAATAGAAGCATTGTAAAAAACACCAGCATTTTTTGTTTGCATAATAGCGTTGTCAAATAAAAGCAGTGCAGTGGTGGCCATACAGGTAGTTTCGTAATCTTCAATATTAAAAATATCAAGCACAGCTGCATTTTTTATCAAATCTGTAATAGCCAAACGCCCTTCTAGTAAGCCTTTTGTGGTTTTTACAACACCAGCGTATTTGCTAACAATATTTTGGATTGCTGCTCTATCCAGTTTTAAAACAGCATATTTGTTTTGAGTATCTGCTTGATTGTGCAGTTGTGGATCAGAAAAACTTGCACGCTTTAATGCATCCACAATTTGATCTGCTGCAAATTTAGCAAAGGCTAACCCTTCTAATAGTGAATTAGAGGCAAGCCTATTAGCACCATGAAGCCCCGTACACGCACATTCGCCAATAGCATATAATTGCGCAACAGTAGATTCACCAAATTCATTTACTTCAATACCACCGCAACTATAATGCTGCGTTGGAACAATAGGTATATAGTCAGTAGCAATATCAATGTCTGCTAATTCTTTAACACTAGCTTTAATAGAAGGAAAATGAGAATCCAATATGACAGGATCTATACCCGTTGCATCTAAATATAAATGAGTTGCATTTTCGTTTTGCATTTCGGTAACAATTGCGCGCGACACAATATCACGTGGAGCCAATGAACCACGCTTGTCATAACGTGGCATAAAATTTTCGCCAGCATGGTTGCGAAGTACTGCCCCTGCTCCTCTTAATGCTTCTGTAATTAAATAAACACTTGCATTTTTCGAATATAAACCTGTTGGATGAAACTGAATAAAACTCAAGTCTTGTATGCGTGCCCCTAAACTATGTGCTACATAAATACCATCACCTGTTGCAACATCCGTATTTGTAGTTTGTGCATATAACTGCCCTACCCCACCTGTTGCGAGCACTACAAAATGAGCAGTATAAGTGGTAAATGTTTTTGATTTTAAATGATAAGTATCTACTTCAAATAAATGATCCGAAACTTTTTTTATACCCAATACAAAAACATGCTCCTGCAAATAAACAGCTGGTTCTGCCTCTGTATTATTTTGGAGTGTTTGCTGTAACGCCTTACCCGTATAATCTTTAACATGCCAAATGCGCGCCTGACTGTGGCCGCCTTCTTGCGCTAGATCAATTTGCTCGTGACTTTTACTATCAAAAGGCATCCCCATTTTTAGTAGTTCCTGCATTAAAGAAGGCCCCTGCTGCACCACTTTTCTAACAATAGATTCATTGTTGGTATGGGCACCGGCAATCATGGTATCAGATATATGCGCTTCAAAAGAATCAGCATTTGGTGTACTAGATGTATCAACAGCTGCAATGCCGCCTTGTGCCCAACTGGTGTTGGTATTGGATATATCTGACTTTGCAAATAAAGCGATGCTTAATTTTTTATTAGCACTCGCACCTATTTTACTGCAACCAGCAGCTTCTTGCGCCTTTTTGTAGTAGTGCAAAAAAGATAAGCCGGCCACGCCTGAGCCAATAACAATGGTATCAAAATGTTTGGACTCCATTACGATACCGTTAGCATATTATTTAATGCACGCAACGCACGTTCATGCACAGACTGCGGAATGGTAATTTCAGGAACCTCGTAATAGAG